>CAZVSL010000065.1:0-16794 GCA_964629935.1 uncultured Calditrichaceae bacterium
AGTAAAAAAAGCGAAGACTTTTCGAAGTTCACCAAGTTATTTTCACACCCCCTAATGTGTTTGGCTGGCGATAACAGAACTTGGCGATTCTA
Organism: uncultured Calditrichaceae bacterium; assembly: GCA_964629935.1. Classification (GTDB taxonomy): domain Bacteria; phylum Zhuqueibacterota; class Zhuqueibacteria; order Oceanimicrobiales; family Oceanimicrobiaceae; genus CAZVSL01. The sequence goes on from CAZVSL010000065.1 coordinate 93, forward strand.
TCATACTTACTCACTTAAAAGAGAGGGAGAAACAAGATGCGAAAACAATATCCTTCATTCGGCTTATTTGTGGTTTCCGCGCTGGTCCTTGTATTTTCATTCATAACTTCTGGCTGCGATGACGATAATCCGCTTGCTCCGGACGAAAGTGGCGGCCAACGGGCGCTGGTTCTCAATTCTATCTCAAGCACACTTTCTGTCATGGAGCTTGACAGCCTGACGGTGCAGAATGATGTCATCGAGCTTGGCGCCAACTCCAGTGCAGTTGGCTTCACGGTGCGCGGCAATCGCGCGATTGTGCCGAACGGCAGCGAGAACAACCTCATCGTGCTTGACCTTGACAATCTCAGCATTGTCGGCGTGATAGACCTGCCCGCCGGCTCCGGCGCCACCGGCAGCGCGTTTCTGGATGATAACACCGCTTTTGTCTGCAATTTGAATTTAGGCAGCGTCTCCAGAATTGACCTGAACGCGCTGACCGCCACCGATACCATTGGCGTTGGTCAGATACCGAGCGATGTTGCCGTGGCGGCCGGCAAGGTTTTCGTGGCCAATGCAAACGTTGACCTCACCACTTTTCAGCCGATTGGCAACGGCGCCATCTCGGTCATCGATCCGGCGAGTTTACAGGTGACCAACACCATCGACGCCGGCGCCACCAATTCACAATTCCTGGCCATCGACAATGAAGGCGACCTCATCGTGGTCAATTCCGGCCAGTTCGGCGCCGGCAACGGCAGCATTTCGGTCATCGATCCGGAAACGGAAACGCTCACTGCCGGACCGTTTGTTGTCGGTGATTTCCCCGGAGCGATGTCCATCAACTCCGACGGCGTCGCCTATGTGGCCTCGTTCTCTTCCGGACTGTATGCGTTCAACACGCAAAGCAACACTGTCTTGCGCGACGGTTCCAACGCTCTGTCCGCTCTGGACGCCAGCGGCAACCCGTTCGGTGCAGCAGCCGTGGATTTTGACGATGACGGCAATATCTACTCGGTCAATTTCGGAGATGCTGTCACGCCGGGTACCGTCTTCGTTTTTGATGCGAATGAGACGCTGGTGGATTCAGTCAAGGTGGGCATTGGGCCGACGGCGATTTCGGTTTTGTGAGTTCGGTTTGCGAAAATTGCAAAGCAGATCAAAGAAGCCTGATGTCTTGCCTGACAGTCGAATGTTGCTGGTGACAGAACAAATATCACCCCAAATCAGGCAGGCACTTAAGAATCGGGATATTGCTTATCGCGACGCCTCTGGCAACGCCTTTCTCAAGAAGAAATGGAATTGCTCTCGAAGCTTCGTCACCACGTATCGGACCAATTCTGATGACTGCGATTCACGCCGGTCTGCGAAGATCTGAGTTGTTTCGCCTCGAATGGGATGCTATTGTATGGATGCCCGCGTCATTACGGAAATGAGTTTGTCCATAAGCATCTCCAACGTGGAGTGGCTAAGGGATTTTTGAAAGAAGCTATGTCGCTCATAGGGTAATGAAAATCGCGTAGACAATCCTCACACGTTCAGTAGCGTGGAGCCCGAGAAGTTCTAACCAAAGGGAAGATTGGGTGGAAAGAATTTATCATCTTGGATTTTTCACTTTTGGATTGTATCCTCGGCGGTAGAGAGTGAAATAAGTCCTGTGTGGTTCCTATGGCGTTCCCTTCCGTATGGTGGGCCAGAGCCTTAGGGGTGTGCCACATAGGGGACACTCTCTTTTTATTTTATGGGTAGACGACCTCCGAAACTATCTTCTCTTTAAAGACCTCATACCAGGCTGTATCCTGCCGTTCGTATTTCCTGAAGATTCCCCAGGCAAACAAATCCACGGCTTGCACCAGCTTGTTTTGATAATGAATAGTCGTGATGAATATCCAGCGGAATGTGCAGAGGAATCCGCCCTGGAGCTGGTCTTCCAGATACTCGTTGAATTCTGCCATACCCGATCAATAGCCTTGCGGGTCTTCTGGTCAGGCACAACTAAGATAGTAATGACAAAGAAGCGTGAGGTGCCCCTCTTATTAAAATCATAGCCCAGGTCACCAGACTCATCTAAATAGAGATAGTTCATAGCGCTAATGATACGAAAGCGGAATATTGTTTGCAACCCATCATCCGCGCCTGACGCTGTTGCGAGCGGCAGTAAGTCGTGATGTGTGGTAAGCGAGTATCTGCGCCAGGCGCGCCCCGGACGGGGACTGTCGCCCTCAAAGGCGAGAGTGAAAGAGCTGGCGGGATATTAGTCTCCCTGTTGCATTTGACAACAAACCCTCCTGGAGTATGCTAAAAGCAAAAAAGGAGGCAAAATTGGCAAAGCAAAGGATTCCCCAGAAGCTGGAGCCGGAGAATTTCCGGCAGGAATTCACCACACTGTGGAGCTTTCCGGAGCGCGGCGATTGGGCTACGCACAAGCAAACCGGCAACTATCGCGGCAACTGGAGTCCCTATATCCCACGCAATCTGATCTTCAAGTACTCCAAGGCTGGCCAGACCGTGCTCGACCCGTTTTGTGGCAGCGGCACCACGGCCATCGAAGCCAAACTGCTCGGCCGCAAGTGCATGGCGCTCGACATCAACGAACATGCGGTCAAGCTGACCAGAAAGAATCTGGCGTTTGGCCTGCCGAAAGGCTGGCGTTATTATAAGCCGGACGTCAGGGCAGGGATGCACGGGACCTTTCTTTCCTGCAAGATGAATCCGTCGACCTCATCTGCGCCCACCCGCCTTATGCCAATGCCATCAAATACTCAAAAGACACGCAAGGAGACATGTCTCGCCTGGACGTAGATGAGTTCCTGAAGCAGATGGCAATGGCAGCGCAAGAGAGTTTCAGAGTACTGAAACCGGGTCGATTCTGTGCCGTTTTGGTCGGAGACATGCGCAAGCAACGGAAAGTCTTACCACTCGGCTTTATGCTCATGCGAGTTTACCTGCGAGCCGGGTTCACGCTGCAGGAGATCATCATCAAAGCCCAGCACAACTGCAAGACGACCGAAGCGTGGCGTGAACGGAGTAGGAAGTTCAATTTCCTGCTGCTGGCGCATGAGTACCTGCCGGTGTTTGAGAAACCGGCGGCTGGCAGCAAATGAAGCCGGGTTCAGCAAACACCGAAACCAAATCAGTGGTCAACCTTAGCTCAAGTGTTGGTCGCTTTTCATTTGTAACTGCGTTTTCCGTATGTCTTCAGGGAAAAGACGACCGGTAGGTGGACTTTGGGGGGAAACAAACAGCAAGGCAGTCTGGTAGGTTACTTTGAATAGAGCAATCGACTTTTATCGTGAATAAGTCAAAGATGACGGCAGGACCTGGATGGGCGCCAAACCCATACTGATGAGAATGGCCTGATCGACCTTCCGCATCGTTTCCGGATTCAACTGGCCTGTCCGCTTTACAAGTCGTCGCTTGTCCACAGCGCGAATTTGGTCCAGCTTTACAAGAGAATCGTTTTTTAGACCACCCTCAGGTGCTTTCACTTCCACTTCAATCGGATAGAGCGCTTCAGCACCACTGGTAATAGGGGCGATGATGGTTGTTGGGCTGTATTGATTGCCGACATCGTTTTGGATTATGACCGCCGGGCGCCTTTTCTTTATCTCTGCCCCGATAGTCGGATCCAGATTCACCCAATACACCTGGCCGCGTTTAGGAAAAGCCATGGATTCAGGCGTTATCCTCGTCGCTCAGGAGTTCGCTGCTTGCCGCTTCCCATTCATTTACGAGCTTGCGGTTCTCCTCAGCTCTGGCCATGTATCCGGCTCTGAGCTTGCGTTTGAGGTTCGCTCTTTTGAGTCGGGTGGCATAGATTCGGGCGGCCTCATTGAGAAAAGCACTCTTTGACTGGAACCTGCCTTTTGCAACGATATCTTCGATCAGACGCAACGTTGTTTCAGAAAGCGTCACTTGCAGCCTTTGGGTTTTGTTGTCGATAGCCATATTGTTCACTCAGGTTTATTATCAAAACATCTGACTATACACAAAAGTTTGTGTATAGTCAAGAAAAAGTAACAGTGACGCATCGATTCTCCTTAAGTCCTTCAAATCTATATTTTCTACCATCCCAAATCTCCGTTGTAATTTAGGATACACGATATATTCGAGTTCCTCTGTCATAAAAAATTATCAGACCAGGGGACCAACACAACGTTGGCCACTTTTCTTGTTCGCTCCTAACAAATCGGTTTAACTCAACTCCCGCAAACTCTTGAGACAGCCTTTCACACACGCTCGCTGGCCAACTCACACTCAGTTTGCTATACTTTGCGTGACTTGTCCCAACCAAAGCACATTTGCAACCCACATTTATTGGGTTATTGGAAAACTGAAATTACTCTAATCCACCCCGTCTTATGAAATCACCAAGAGCGGGGTTTCTTTTTGGCCTGGCTTATCTCACGCATAGAATTTCGTTGTCGCCATGTCTTTGAGCTTGTAAATGGCGTCTTTGATGTGTATTTTTATTTCAGTTTGAGCAAGAGGGCGGCTTGACGTGGTGACCACTAATACGTAGCATGACCTACTGGAGAATCATATTATCCCCAAAGTTATATAAAGAGCTTCATTCAAAAAGGAGGCATACGTACCATGTCGAGGAATTTCACATTTGACTGGTTTCTGCCCGAGGCTGTCTTTGGCGAAGACCTGAACGAAGATGATTTGCAGCGACGGGTACAGGAAGGCGTGGTTATCAGTCTGTTCAAAGAAGGCAGGGTTTCCTCCGGACTGGCGGCAGAAATGCTCGGACTTAGCAAGCGCCAATTCTTGCAGCTTTTGTATGACAAAGGCGTACCTTACTTCGACCTATCTCTTTACGAAGCGTGCTCATATAAACAGGATAAGCTTATTGCACAGAAAATCGAAAAGTTACCCAAAGCTTTGCAACGCGAAGTGTTGGACTACATTGACTCTTTGGTCACCAGGAAAGTCAATAAAACAAAGAAGGAACCAAAATTGGACTGGATTTGTGGATTGAAGGACCATCCCATATTCCTTTATTAAAAATGGAGTAATGTATGCAGGATTCCATGTCCATCATTGGCAAGCGCTGCGCTCAATTTGATGAGATCAAGGCACAGGCCAATATCATCATAAAGAAGTTTGATCCTGAAAAGGTTATCTTATTTGGCTCTTATGCCCACGGCAGGCCAACCCTGGAAAGCGATGTGGATTTATTAGTTATCGTTGACACAAACAAATCAACATTGAAATTGAGCGCAGAAATAGCCTTATCTTTAGATCATTCATTCCCATTAGATATTATTGTTAAAACGCCGGATCAGGTTGAAAAGCGTATCGAAAATGGCGACTTCTTTTTAGAAGATATTATTAATCATGGCACGGTACTTTATGAACGAAATGACAAAAGAATGGGTTGAAAAGGCAGAAGCCGACTATCACACCGCCCTGAGGGAATACAGAGCACGAAAACATCCGAATTATGACGCGGTTGGATTCCACGCTCAACAGGCAATGAAGACGCTTAAACCTCTTCTTAGAGAGATTTTAGGTGTCATTGAAACACGTGGAAAAGGATGAATTGTGAAATTTGTAAACAAAAACCACCTCGCTGGGGAAGGTAACGGTCACGCTGCAAAGAGAAGAAATGACTGTGATGTTCAAAAAAGTCCCGACCGAGGTTTATGACAATTGTGGTCAATATTACCTCAGTATTCTTTCCAAATAGCCACTCGATAAGGGAACGGGACTTTATTCAGACACTGATGGAAGTATCCTTTGTCCCAAGTGCGTTCATGAGAGCCCTCCAGTCGAGCAAATAATGAGGCCCCATGAGTATTATTGGATCTGCCCAAAATGTGGGCATGAAATAAGAAACGATTCAGATTTGGCATCTGCTCCTAAGCCTTGATTCGGCGGATATTAATTTCTTGCGCTCAGATCCAGATCCCAATTTTTTTCTTGAAAATCACCCCATGTAACTATATTATGATAAGAACCTTATCAGGACCTGGCTCCGAATTTTCGACTTAGACGAAACAATGATGGTGCACCTCCCACTCATGCAGACAGCCGATCTGGAGAGTTCTCGTTGATGGCTGTGTATCTTACAAAGTGGCTTCATTTCCAGAACTAAATTCGACTATCATCACAGGGACAAGAATTGAGCACTAATCCATTCTTCGAACACCCAATCTTAAACTCGCCTTATGAATACCCATCTCAACATTGGGAACTGGATGACGATGGCCAACCAACACATCGAATCATGCCGAGCCGACGCCGGGTTGAGTTCATCACGCCGATTCCGAGGCCACGAAAGCGCAAGGCCGCCAAAAACCAACGGGAATTTATCTTCGACGAGGGGAAAGGCCTTTCCACAGAAAAGCAAAAATACGATCCCACGCCCGTCATCAATGACCTGCGCCGCCAGGTCGACCAGTGGCGAAGTCGCCCCAATCCGAATGACTGGCATGTGACGCCCGAAACGGCGCGATTGCTCCAGCATTGGCGCCACCATCGATTCAATAACCTGCGCCCGTTCTTTTGCCAGGTTGAGGCTGTTGAGACAGCCATCTGGTTGACTGAAGTCGCGCCGCAAGCCGGAAAGACCGGCAGGGCTTTTCTTGACCATCTCGCCAATGCCAACAATGACGCCAACCCGGAGCTTATGCGCCTGGCTTTGAAGCTGGCAACCGGTGCGGGCAAGACCACCGTCATGGCCATGTTGATCGCCTGGCAAACCATCAATGCCGTGCGCCGACCTACGAGCAGTAGGTTTAGCCGTGGGTTTCTGGTGGTCACACCCGGTCTTACCATCCGCGACCGCCTGCGGGTACTGCAACCCAATGATCCGGACAGCTATTATCAAAGCCGCGAGCTGGCGCCGAACGACATGCTGCCGGAGTTGGAGCGCGCAAAAATCGTCATTACCAATTATCACGCTTTTAAGCTGCGCGAGAAAATGGAGCTTTCCAAAGGCGGACGCTCGCTGCTGCAAGGTCGGGGCGAGCCGTTGAACACCCTGGAAACCGAAGGCCAGATGCTGCAGCGCGTCATGCCTGGTCTCATGGGCATGAAAAACGTACTGGTGCTCAACGATGAAGCGCACCATTGCTATCGCGAAAAACCCGGAGATGACGAGGAAGGCGATCTCAAAGGAGACGACAGAAAGGAAGCGGAGAAAAACAGAGAAGCAGCCCGGCTGTGGATTTCCGGACTCGAGGCGGTTAACCGCAAGCTTGGCGTTGCGCGCGTCATAGATTTATCTGCGACGCCTTTCTTTCTGCGTGGCTCCGGTTATGCCGAAGGCACACTTTTTCCCTGGACCATGAGCGACTTTTCGTTGATGGATGCCATTGAAAGCGGCATCGTCAAGCTGCCGCGCGTGCCCGTGGCTGACAATATTCCCGGCGAGCAGATGCCCCGATTCCGCAATCTCTGGGAGCACATCCGCACCCGCATGCCGAAAAAAGGTAGGGGCAAGTCGAAAAACCTGGATCCGCTTAGCCTGCCGGTTGAGCTACAAACCGCGCTTGAGGCGTTGTACGGTCACTACAAAAAAACATTCGAGCTTTGGCAAAAAAGCGGTCTGAAAGTACCGCCCTGTTTCATTGTCGTCTGCAATAACACCTCCACATCCAAATTGGTTTATGATTTTATTTCCGGCTTCCACCGCGAGAACGAAGACGGCTCCACGACACTTGAGAATGGCCGGCTGGCGTTGTTTCGTAATTTCGATGAGTATGGCAACCAGTTAGCGCGGCCCCGCACATTGCTCATCGACAGCGAACAGCTCGAATCTGGTGAGGCGTTGGATAAGAACTTCCGCACCATGGCGGCTGATGAAATCGAGCGTTTCCGCCGGGAAATCCGTCAGCGAACCGGCGATATCCGGCAGGCAGAGAATCTGTCTGACCAGGACTTGCTCCGGGAAGTGATGAACACGGTCGGCAAGGAAGACCGGCTGGGCGAATCTATCCGTTGCGTTGTGTCTGTTTCCATGCTTACGGAAGGGTGGGATACCAACACCGTCACCCATGTGCTGGGCGTGCGGGCATTTGGCACCCAGCTTCTGTGCGAGCAGGTCATTGGCCGGGCGTTGCGCCGCCAGTCTTACGACCTGAATGAAGAGAATTTGTTCAACGTGGAATATGCCGACGTGTTGGGGATACCGTTCGACTTTACGGCCAAGCCGGTGGTGGCGCCGCCACAACCGCCGCGCGAAACCATACAGGTGAAAGCCGTGCGCCCCGAGCGCGACCATCTTGAAATCCGGTTTCCGCGCGTCGAAGGCTATCGCGTCGAGCTGCCGGAAGAACGTCTGACAGCAAAATTCAATGACGATTCAATCCTGAAGCTGACGCCAGAGCTGGTCGGCCCGTCCATCACGCGCAATGCCGGTATCATCGGTGAAGGGGTGGACCTGAGCCTGGAGCATCTGGAAGACTTGCGCCGCTCGACCTTGCTATTTCACCTGAGCAAGCGCCTGTTGTATACTAAATGGCGCGACCCGGGTGACGATCCCAAACTACATTTGTTTGGTCAGCTTAAGCGCATTACCCGGCAGTGGCTCGATACCTGCCTGGTCTGCAAGGGCGGCGCCTATCCGGCGCAGCTCATGTACCAGGAACTGGCCGACATGGCCTGCGAACGGATTACGCGCGGCATTACGAGCGCGATGTCAGAGGAACGACCTATCAAGGCTGTACTCGACCCGTACAATCCAACCGGCTCGACCATGCATGTCAACTTTACGACCTCGAGACAACATCGCTGGCAGACCGATGCCCGCAAGTGCCATGTCAATTGGGTCATTCTGGACAGCGACTGGGAGGCGGAGTTCTGCCGCGTTGCCGAATCCCATCCCCGCGTGAGAGCATACGTAAAAAACCACAACCTCGGTTTAGAAATACCCTATCGCTACGGCTCCGCAACACGAAAATATCTGCCGGATTTCATCGTCCTGGTCGACGATGGCCATGGTGACGACGATTTGCTGCATTTGATTGTGGAAATCAAAGGCTACCGGCGTGAGGATGCCAAGGAAAAGAAGGCCACCATGGAAACCTATTGGGTCCCCGGTGTGAATAATCTGAAAAAGTACGGTCGCTGGGCGTTTGTGGAGTTTACGGAGGTGTATCAAATTGAAGAAGAATTCAAATGAATAATGGAGAGTCATTAGTGGTTAGTCCTCAGAACGGCGACGACCAGCCACCAGGCACCAGCCACTAAACACTTGAGAAAAATGGCAGAAGAAGAATCATTGATCCCAAAACACGGCGGCTACCGCAAGCTCAAGACATTTCAACTGGGCCAGTTGATCTATGACCTGACCGTACGCTTCTGTGACCGCTACATCGACACGCGCAGCCGTACCCACGATCAGATGGTGCAGGCCGCCCGCAGCGGCGTACAAAACATCGCCGAAGGCAGCAAGATGTCCGGCACCTCCAAAAAAATGGAAATGAAACTGACCAACGTGGCAAGAGCCAGCCTGGAAGAGCTGCGGTTGGATTATGAGGATTTTCTGAGACAGCGGGGGTTGGAGATGTGGGCGCCCACAGACCCACGACGCCAACAACTCATCGATCGGCGGTGCAAAACGGCGGATGAGGTGGCGGTTTGGGTCAAGGAGGTTGCTGCCCGGCATGGACAACATGGACGCCATGGACCGTCCATTGGGTCCACAAAGACACAATACCCCGAAACCGCAGCCAATGCCGCATTGGTTCTAATAGGTGTGGCCATTTCCCTCTTAAGCCGCCAGCTCGCCGCCCAGGCCGCCGCCTTCGAAAAAGAAGGCGGCTTTACAGAAAGACTGTACAAACACAGAAAGAAAAAACGATAAGGAAGGATGCTCATGCCACGCAAACGCAAGCCCAGATCCAAAAAGACCGTTGCCAGCCTGAAGCACAGCGACGCCACCCGCAAAAACATTCCCACCGCCGAATACCAATCCGTCATGCGGGATGAAGAGCAAAGCCCCATCCGGGTGGCTTACGAGCGCCGTAACCGCGATCTGGACCCGCAATTGGTGTGGCGTGGCAAGGATGAGCAAGACTGGTCCGACCTGGTGGCGCCCGCCGCGCCACTGTACATCCAGGAAAAGGTGCATCCGAAAGTGCTTATCGATGATTTAGTGGCCAGTGGGAAGCAAGCCACCAAACGCCAGCCACAAACCACTCAAACCGATCTTTTTGCCGATTTCAATGGGCTGCCGGAGGGGGCGGACCGTACCGACTTCTATCAGCATGACGCAAACTGGAGCAACCGCATGATTCTGGGCGACAGCCTCCAAGTGATGGCTTCGCTGGCCGAACGCGAAGGCTTGCGCGGCAAGGTACAGTGCATTTACATCGACCCGCCGTACGGCATCAAATTCAACTCCAATTTCCAGTGGTCTACCACGAGCCGGGATGTCAAGGATGGCAAGGCCGAGCACATTACCCGTGAGCCGGAGCAGGTGAAGGCGTTCAGAGACACCTGGCGCGACGGCATCCACTCCTATCTGACCTACCTGCGTGACCGGCTGACTGTGGCGCGGGATTTGCTGACCGAGTCCGGTTCTATCTTTGTGCAGATTGGGGATGAGAATGTGCATCGGGTTAGGGCGTTGATGGATGAGGTGTTTGGGGAGGATAATTTTGTGAGTCACGTTGCCTTCTCCACAACAACGGGACGAGGTGCAAGCTATCTTGATAGTGTATTTGATATTCTTCTTTGGTATTGTAAGAGTTATGATAGTCTAAAATATCGCCCGTTGTTTTTGGAGCGAAGCAAGACAATGCTTGACAGTCGATATCGTTACATTGAATTAGACAAGGGTGAGGAGTTAACGTTATCAAAAAAGCAATTAGATGGCCATGAGTCAAAACCAAATGGTCGCCGTTTTCGAAAGAGTGGAATGACATCGCAAGGCGTAACTCAAGGCGAGACCTCGGAACCTTTTGTTTGGAGACAAAGGGTATATCGTCCTTCGTCTGGTCGTCATTGGTCAACAGATAAAAAAGGCTTGAAAAATTTAAGCTACGCTAACAGGATTGCCATAGAAGGTAAAGCCTTGGTTTATAAACGCTTTGATGATGATTATCCACTAGTTCCAATGCGCAACATGTGGACAGACACAGGAGGCGGGGCACTCGTAACCGAAAAGATATACGTTGTTCAGACTGTGTCCAAAGTTGTCGAACGCTGCCTCCTCATGACCACCGATCCCGGCGATCTCGTCCTCGACCCCACCTGCGGCTCCGGCACCACCGCCTACATTGCCGAACAATGGGGCCGGCGCTGGATTACCATTGATACCTCACGGGTGGCGCTGGCCCTGGCGCGGGCGCGCCTCATGGGAGCACGCTATCCGTACTACATTCTGGCCGATAGTCCGGAGGGCAGGAAGAAAGAGGCGGAGCTGAGTGGGAAAGTGGTTAGTGGTCAGTGGCCAGTGGTTGGTGGCCAGAAAGATAAACAAGCCACGAAACCCCAACCACTAACCACCAGCCACTACTCACTCAGACAGGGTTTTGTGTACGAGCGTGTGCCGCACATCACCCTGAAATCCATAGCCAACAACGCCGAGATCGACGTCATCTATGAAAAATGGCAGCCCAAAGTGCAGAAAGCCCTGGCCGATTTGAATGCCGCCCTGCGCGGCCATAAGACGCCGTTCGAAGTGACCACCGGCGGCCGCGCCGGCAAAACAGTCGATTTCAGCGCCACTGGAACTGACACCTTGCCCTCCGGCGAAAAAGTGAAAGCCTACGAATTGCTCGAATGGGAGGTGCCGCGCGAAGCGCCACCCGACTGGCCACAAGCCACTCAGCCACTCATCACTGCCTTTTGGCAGGCGCGTATCTCCCGGCAAAAGGAAATCGACGCCTCCATCGCTGCCAAGGCTGATTCCGAATATCTTTACGACAAGCCGTACACCGACAACAAGAAAGTGCGCGTGGCCGGACCGTTTACCGCAGAGAGTCTGTCGCCCCACCGCGTCCTGGCAGTGGACGAGAACGATGAGCTCATCGACAAAGTCTCAGATGTGGAATCAGGCTACGGCAAGACCCGCGACTTTGCCGAGGTCATTCTGGAAAATCTCAAGACCGCAGGCGTGCAGCAGGCGCATAAGGAAGACAGGATTAACTTTACCACCATCACACCCTGGCCCGGCCACTACGTTTGCGCCGAGGGAGTGATTAGTGGCGAGTGGCCAGTGGTTAGTGATAAGCAAAAACAACAAACCACAAGTCACAAACCACTACCCTTTAAACGCATGGGTATTTTCGTAGGCCCCGAGTTCGGCACCGTAGCACGTCCTGATCTCGTCGCCGCTGCCCGCGAGGCCGGAGACGCCGGTTTCGACGCAGTGCTCGCCTGCGCCTTCAATTACGACGCCCACTCCTCGGAATTCGAGAAACTCGGCCGCATTCCGGTCCTCAAAGCCCGCATGAACGCCGACCTGCACATGGCTGATGACCTGAAGAATACGGGCAAGGGCAACCTGTTCGTCATCTTCGGTGAGCCGGATGTTGAAGTGGTTAGTGGTTTGTGGTTAGTGAACAGTAACGGAAGGATGGTGGCAAATTATGAGCAAGTTAAAAAGCTATCAGGACTTGGAAGTCTGGAAGAAATCAATCGATTGGGTCGAGAAGATTTATCTGGCTTCAAAGAACTTTCCGCCGGAAGAAAAGTTCGGTCTGACGAGCCAAATACGCCGGGCGGCGGTGTCGGTACCGACAAACATCGCGGAGGGAGCAGCGAGGAGCGGCACCAGGGAGTTTCTGAATTTTCTGAGCATGGCGAGCGGATCGCTGGCGGAAGTGGAGACGCTGCTGATTCTGGCCGCGCGTCTGAGAATGTTACCGGAAGCGGAGATGTAGCAACTGCTCGAGCAAGCCGCGGAGATCAGCCGTATGCTCGGTGGGCTAAAACGCTCGCTGCGCTCGAAGCGTTAGAGCCCTCGGACTTCCCGCTCGAACTAACCACTAACCACTACACACAAATCACTCTCAATGGCGTGGATGTGTTCCACCCTCAAACTGGCGAAGTGCGCAGCGACGGCGCAGAAGCCATCGCCTGCTGGTTCATCGATACTGATTACAACGAAGAAAGCTTTTTTGTGCGCCATGCCTATTTTCTCGGCGCCGGCGATCCATATAAATCTCTGAAAACCACCCTGAAAGCAGAAATCAACGAAGAAGCCTGGTCAACGCTTTACAGCGATACGTCACGGCCATTCGAGAAGCCCAAGTCCGGGCGGATTGCGGTGAAGGTGATCAATCATTTGGGGGATGAGGTTATGAAGGTTTTTCGGGTGTGAATTGTTATATGATTCTGTAAGCTTAAGAATGAGCGGAGAGCACGTGAAAAGGAAGTCAACCATGGAAAGGAAAATTGTTAAGTTCATTTAGAACTTTGGCCTAATCGTTAAGACAAACAGAACACATTTAATTGGAATATTAAGGACACTTGCAAATGTCTTGATTTTGGGTTCATCGAATGAATATATTAAACCTAATTGAAATTAAATAATCTCTAAGCTAAAACATTTTAAGAAGATAAGAACTCTGTCAATTCCTATGTTTTATAGAAGAAAAATCTTATTATCATTATTACAACTATCTGATAACCAATTAGAAAAACTGAGGCTGCAGAAACTTCTGTTTCTTCTCGCACAAATACAGAAAGATAATGCTGTATATACTTTTGTACCGTATAAGTACGGTTGTTTTTCTTTTCAAGCCAATGCTGATTTGTTGACACTAAAGAAGTATGGTATGGTGAATGAGGTTGACAACCACTGGATTAAGAAAGATGAAAGTGACTATATTGCGATGCTGAAAAAACATGACAGACAGGCTCTTGTACTTTTGGGGATTAGATATGGAAAGAAAAGTCGTGATGAATTAATAAAACTCACATACGAGAAGTTTCCCTTCTATGCCATCAATAGCGTAATTGCTGAGAAGTATTTATCAACACAAGAAATTAAAAACCTACTAGAAAATCATAGATCGCAAGAGGCAGGTACCGTTCTTTTTACTATAGGCTATGAAGGCGTGTCACTGGAAGATTACCTAAATAAGTTATTGAGAAACAATGTTAAAGTTTTGTGCGACGTTAGAAAGAATGCATTTAGCATGAAGTATGGATTTAGCAAAAAACAGCTTCAGAATGCCTGCAATGGTGTTGGTATTAAGTACTGCCATTTTCCTCAAGTCGGAATAGATTCACATAGACGGCAAAGCCTCAAGACGCAAGCCGATTACGATAGTCTATTCCTGCATTATGAAAAAGAAACTCTTTGGAGCACATATGATACTCAAAAGGAAATACTTGGACTTTTAACAAGCGAAAGACGGATTGCGCTTACTTGCTTTGAGTCAGATGTTTGTAAATGTCACCGCAAAAGTTTAGCCGAAGCAATTACCAAATTACGCGGCTTTACTTACCAGCTTAAGCATATTTGAGATGGCCAGAAAAAAGGTATTAGTAACAGTAACAACTTATCCACTTCCTTCAAGAAGCTATGATGAATTGGTTTGCACTGCCGGAATATTGGAAGACGGAACCTGGATTAGAATTTACCCCGTGCCTTTGAGTTTTCTCAAAGGAATGAGAAGCGATGGCGTTGTCAAATCGTTTAAGTATAATTGGATAGAACTTGATCTAAAAAAGAGAACAGATGATTTCCGACCGGAAAGCCATTCGCCCATCAATTATGACTTCCGAGATATTCGGGTTATGTTCTCTTTAAATACAAAGCGTAATTGGGCGGCAAGAAAGAAATATTGTCTTGCCAAAGTCTATACAAACCTTGAGCATTTAATTGCGAATTCAAAAGCTCCAAAGAATGTTTCTCTGGCTACTTTTAAGCCAACTGAAATAGTCAGTTTTGAAGTCAAAGAGGATGAACGTGAATGGAAGAAAGAGTGGAAAGAACAACTGAGTCAATTGGAAATCGGTTTTGAAGAAACCGACAAAAGGCAACCTGAAGATGTCATTCGTAAGCTTCCTTACAAGTTCTATTATAAATTCAAAGATGACGCTGGAAAAGAATGCAAATTAATGATAGAAGATTGGGAAATAGGTGCACTCTATTGGAATTGTTTGCGAAACTCAAATGGTGATGAAAACGCAGCTTTACAAAAAGTTAGAAATAGATATGAGACGGAATTCATACAACAGAAAGACTTATATTTTTTTCTTGGGACAACGAAAGAGTGGCATACTCGCCGAGCAAAAAATCCGTTTGTTATCATTGGCGTTTTTTATCCAAAAATTGAAACACAGCTAAATCTAAACCTCGAATAGTCTAGTAAGTCCTCCGTATAATGCACTCCCGCATCGCCGACACCTTCACCGACAGCCTAACCAAACTCACCACCCAGGAACAAAAAGCCGTCAAGACCACAGCATTTGACCTGCAAATAAATCCCGCCAATCCCGGCATGCAGCTCCACAAGCTGGACAAAGTCCGAGACCCCAACTTCTGGTCTGTGCGTGTGAACCGGGATATTCGGCTGATTGTGCACAGAACCGACAAAAGCCTGCTGCTGTGTCATGTAGTTCACCACGACGATGCGTATGATTGGGCCGCACGCCGCAAACTGCAAACACACCCCAAAACCGGCGCTGCACAGATCGTCGAAATACGAGAGACGGTTCAGGAAATCCGTGTTCCCAAGTATGTAGAGGTTGAACAGCCAAAAGCCGCGCTGTTCAATAAGATGGCAGATGAAGAGCTGCTCGGCTATGGTGTCCCAACCGAGTGGCTGGATGATGTGCGACAAGCAGATGAAGATTCCATTCTTGACCTGGCCGATCATCTGCCGCATGAGGCGGCCGAAGCCCTGCTGAGCCTGGCAGTAGGAGACAGGCCCCCGGTTGCGCCCACGGTCGCGCCAGGCGAAGATCCCTTTGCTCACCCCGATGCTCTGCGTCGTTTCCGCGTCATGCAAGATGTCGAGGAGCTCGAACGCGCGCTCGAATATCCCTGGGAGAAATGGGCCGTCTTTCTGCATCCGAGTCAACGTCAAATGGTAGAAGGGGACTACACAGGTCCGGCGCGGGTTTCGGGATCGGCTGGCGCCGGCAAGACAATTGTTGCCCTGCATCGGGCTGTTTTCCTCACCCGCACCAACCCTGAAGCGCGGGTGCTGCTGGCGACCTTTTCCGAACCCCTGGCAAATGTACTGAGAACAAAACTGCGCGCGTTGCTCAGCAATGAACCGCGACTCGCGGAGCGCCTGGAAGTGTATGCCATGAACGCTATTGGCCAACGGCTTTATACCTCGAACTTTGGCCCTCCAAACCTTGCGTCAAGGGAAGTCATTCAGAATCTGCTGCAATTCAAAAATCCAACCAGGATCGCTTTGGAATTCTGATATGAACAAGTAAACGATCTATGCTAACTGCTAAAATGATCAATGTAGCATAAAAAATCAACCAGTTTTGAGTCCGTTAGCGAATGGCTGGGGTTGAGTGTTCTCGCTTTTGCTTTTGAGGCGCGCGCCAGCTCATTGGCCAGAAGCATGAGCGCCCGATAGATGCGAAACAGTATAGGAAATCACAAGTTCTTGGGGCACATATCCGCTCTCGAGCGGCGTGTCAATTTTGGCACAAATATGGCGCAAATTAAAACAGGCGTTCGAGTGAACGCCTGATGTTGTTGCTCTAATAATTATTTCTAAAAGATTTAAGAAAGCACGCCCGGCAGGATTCGAACCTGCGACCTACGGATTAGAAGTCCGTTGCTCTA
>CAZVSL010000066.1:0-16746 GCA_964629935.1 uncultured Calditrichaceae bacterium
GGAGCTCCTCGTCCACGGGCTGCGCAAAAATCAGGTCCGCCTCCAATCGAATGAGGAAGAAGAACTGGGTCACCTCCAGGCACTCATTCACTGCCTCAGAATTCTGGCTTTCGAATCCGCAGCCATGAAAGACAGTGCCGAGGAACATGCCGAATTCGATTCGCTTCTTCTCGGCTTCAGGTCCCTTTCTCGGGACGTGCCATCCATATTCGAACGATTCACTTCCCGATTCCATTTAGAAAAAGAGGCGGATTTGATTCGAGTTCACCGGGATATCTCTCAGGGTGTCGGTTTGGGCGGAAACGTCGCCCGCATCAAGAGGAGAAAACTCGGGAAGGGGCTCGTTTCAGGAGAAAAATTCTATGAAGAGCACTGATAAAGTACGCTTTTTATCGATTGAAGACATCCAGGAAGCATTTAAACCGTTTTACGCCCTCGCGCCGCAATGGCATTGAGACAGCCGTGCCTTCGGGGAAATTCTGCAAGCCAATGCCGAGGGCCAGCGCAACGGCGCCGCCGAGCGTTGCAGCCTCGATACCTGCAGCCACGGCGCCAAATGCTACACCGATGGCCAGGCCTTCCGGAATGTTATGTAAGGTTATTGCAAGGATCAGAAGTGTACTCCTGCTCCAACTGGTTTCAACGCCTTCGGCTTCTTCTCTCGGAAATCCGATATGCAGGTGGGGCAGAATCTTATCGACCAGACTCATCAGAATACCGCCGGCAAGAAAACCGGTGACGGCCGGAAACCAAACCGGGTAACCTGTACCCTCTGACATTTCGATGGCCGGCGCCAGCAAGGACCAGTAACTTGCTGCGATCATCACGCCGGCGGCAAATCCCAGCATGGCATCAAGGGTCTTCTGGCTCATCTCCTGCTTGACAAACACAAGACCCGCGCCGACGGCTGTCATGCCCCATGTAAACAGGGTACCGAAAAACGCTTGCATAACCGGGTGATAGTTCTTCAGCAGACCTTCCATCTGTCTTAATCCGTCGATAATGAGCGGTCGTTTTCAAAGTTAAACGTAAAAAAGTGAAAAACGAACTTAAGATCAACTTATTATTGCGGATGACAGCGTTGGCTTATCAGTGCATGAAGAGGTAGGTCAACGCCACCACATACAGGACAATGATCAGGAAGCTTTCAAAACCAATGTTGGCGATGCCATGTTTTTCGCGCCGTAAGAGACCCAGCAGCAGTACACCCACAAGCAGGATTGTCAAAGCGATGATAAACAGTTGCCTGTTACTCAAAGCTTCGTAGACGGAACCCATCCGGTAAGCCATGTCCGAGAATGCCACAAACAGGACATCAAAGCAATTGCCGCCGATTACCCCGCCTACAGCGAGTGTGAGCGCGCCCTGGCGTACGGCAGCCACAGACGTCACCAGCTCGGGCAATGAGGTTGCAATGGCCGTGAACATGGCGCCGACGACTGTTTCGGAAATACCGGCTTGGCCGGATATGGCGATACCAGTTTTCGCTACAATATAGCCGGCAAATGCAACGATAATGCCGAGCAGGGCAAATTTGAGCCAGAGCAGAAGGATTTGGCTGCGCGTCACATCAACATGCGTGGGCTCATCAACCAGGGTTTCGCGTGTCCGCTTAGGCCGCCACATCCAGTCTGTCTCTGCATGCGATACCAAACGCAAGCCCAATATATACGCCACAATTATGAGCACGGATACAGGATGGATTGCCCAAAAAGTGAGCTGCGGCCCGGCCATCGCCAGAATTGTGAGCGCCAGCAGCACCGTGAGCAGGGCGCCCTGCAGCAGGTTCGCGACCGAGGCGGCGGCATGTTCCAGATTGACTTTGCGGTAGGCGATGTCTGCGATTGCCAGAAATACCGTCTGTGCAGCAATGCCGCCGATGGCGTTGCTGATGGCTAATTCAGCGTGGCCGCCGGCTGCTGCGGTCACGGAGGTGGTAATGCCCGGCAACGAGGTGCTGCCGCCCAGAAAAATGGCGCCCATCAAGGCTTCGCCCATGCCGGTAACATCCGCAAGAATGTCTGCGGTGCGCGTCATCATCGTCCCAAAAATCCCGATCACGAGCGCCGAGACCACAAAAACGCCTATAGTAAGCTCAAACGGCCAATCAAAAAAAGCGAACATACCTGTTCCGTATACCGAGCGTTGTCGTTTTAGTGTTACAATTGAACTTTTGCATGTTTATACAAAATTGAATTGTATCACCAAAATTTGTGTTTTTCGATTTCCGTGTTTCAACCGGTATCAGTACCCGAGTACCTCAAGCAAGTGTGTAATCCAGATCGCCAGTATCGCCAGGGGACAGACATAGCGGATGCAAAAACTCCAGAGCGTGGCGCCGGTGATCGGCAGCCCCCATAAGGCGCGCCGGAATCCGGGACTGCCCTGCGCCAGCTCCCTGGCGGCGTTTTCGATGCCCCAGACCCAGCCGATAAAAATGGAAAACAGCAAGCCGCCAAGCGGCGGGAAGACATCGAACCAGAGAAAAATCATAAACTCGAGAAAACTGCGGTCACTCCAGAATGCAAGCTTGCTTAATCCCGGCACAGCACCTTGCGATAACGCAGAAGGAACACCCATGACAAATGCGGTCAGACCGATAAGCCACACGATTCGTTTGCGCTTCCAGCCGAGTTCATCGACGAAGTAGGCGGTCAGTAGCTCCATCAGCGCAATGGTTGAGGTGAGCCCGGCAATGGTGAGCATGACAAAAAACAGCGGTCCGATGAAATGGCCAGCCGGCATCTGTTCAAAGATCGCCGGCAGCACGATGAACACTAGTGCGGGGCCTTCAGTTGGCTGCTGGCCAAAAGAGAATAGTGCCGGGAAGATCATCAGGCCGGCAAGCAGCGCGATAAATGTATCCAGCAGGACGATCTGCGTGCCGCAGGTGATGATATTTTCCTGCTTCGAAAGATAGGAACCGTAGGTCAGAATGCCGCCGATTCCCAGGCTCAATGAAAAGAAAGCCTGGCCCATGGCGGTCATAACTGTTTCCGCCGTGATCTGTGAAAAGTCCGGCATGAGAAAGAAAGCCAGACCGGCCTTTGCGCCCGGAAGCGTTATACCATGCACGATGAGCACCAGCATGAGCAGAAGCAGCGTCGGCATCAAAAGCTTTGCCCAGCGTTCGATGCCACGTTGCACGCCCCGGTAGACAACCAGCACGGTGAGAACCAGGAACAGCAGCAACAGCGGCGCCGCAGCTTCAGGAGTGGCGGCAAATTCAGGGAAAGGCGTTCGGTCGCCAAGCAGCATCTTGAAAATATAGCCGAGGCTCCAGCCGGCCACGACTGAGTAGAAGCTCAAGATAAAAAAGCCGGCCAGAATACAGAGACCGCCAAGTCCCAGCCAAAGTCCGCGCGGACGCACCATCCTGATAGCACCCACAGCATTTTTCTGACTGAAACGCCCCAAATTTATCTCGGCCAGCATGAAAGGATAGCAAATCAGAAAGATACACAAAAGATAGATGACCACGAAAGCGGCGCCGCCGTTTTGGCCGGTACGATAGGGAAAGGCCCAGACGTTCGCCAGGCCGACCGCGGAGCCCGCCGTTGACAGGACAAAGCCGGCTTTTGAAGCCCATTGCCCGCGCGCTTGCATCAGGCTATGCTCCGACGGCGCTTATCACAAGTGATTTTGAAGACAGGCAATGTTCTGGAAACCGGTTTGTAGCGGAAAAAAAACCGTTGCTCCGTCTTGCTGAGTTGTGGCAAAACCGGAAGGAAAAGTCGCACCGTGATGTCATACCTCGTCGTAACGGAAGCAACTGACGATGTGGTCGTTGACCATGCCGACGGCTTGCATGAACGCATAGCAAATTGTGGGACCGACAAATTTAAAGCCATGCTGCAGCAAATCCCTGCTCATCGCCTGAGATTCGGCGGTCTGGGCCGGCAGCTCTCGCAATGAGCTGAATGTATTTTTTTGGGGCTTGCCGTGCACGAATTGCCAGACATAGTTATCAAAGCTGCCATATTGCTCCTGCACTTGCAGAAAAGCTCGTGCGTTTTGCACGGCAGCATTGACCTTGAGCCGATTGCGCACGATGCCCTCATCGGCCAGCAATGCTGAGATTTTTGGGTCATCGTAGCTTGCGATTTTTTCGGCATCGAAATCGTCGAATGCAGTGCGATAGTTTTCGCGTTTGCGCAAAATGGTGATCCAGCTCAGGCCTGCTTGTGCGCCTTCGAGAATGAGCATTTCAAAGAGCTTGCGGTCGTCATGCTCCGGCACACCCCATTCGCGGTCGTGATAGTCTATGTAAAGCGGGTCGCTTCCGGCCCACTC
The DNA here is from genome assembly GCA_964629935.1 of uncultured Calditrichaceae bacterium. Lineage (GTDB taxonomy): Bacteria > Zhuqueibacterota > Zhuqueibacteria > Oceanimicrobiales > Oceanimicrobiaceae > CAZVSL01. The sequence continues at coordinate 4,294 of CAZVSL010000066.1, forward strand.
GCAGCGTGTTTTCAATATGCTTCCTTCACTCGATAAAAGTCGCAATTTCTGCCAATGGCTTCTTGCTGATGTCGGGCACCCGCGCTCCCTGCTGCGGATAGCCGACGACCAGGATAAGATAGGGGCGCTCATTGGCCGGCCGCTTCAGGATCTGATTCAGAAATTTCATGGGGCTTGGCGTATGCGTCAATGACGCCAGACCGGCATAGTGAATAGCGGTGATCAAGATGCCGGTTGCGATTCCCACCGACTCCTGCACGTAGTAGTGTTTTTGGATACTACCATCCTCGCGAAAACCGTGACTTTGGGCAAAGATAACGATGAGGCAGGGCGCCTTTTCCAGAAACGGTTTGTGCTCATCGGTGCCGAGAGGCGCGAGTTTTTCCAGCCATTCTTCAGGCGCCCGCTCATGATAGAAAGCGTGCTCCTCCGCTTCCGCCGCCTTGCGAATTTGCTTTTTTATTTCCGGATTGCTGACAATGACAAAGTGCCAGGGCTGCAGGTTGGCGCCATTGGGCGCCGTGCTGGCGGCGCGGATGCACTGCTCTATCACCTCTCTCGGCGCCGGGCGGTCAGAGAAATCGCGCACCGTGCGTCGCCGTTTCAGGTCAGCATAGAACTCAGCCGCACGCTTTTTCATCTCTTCGACCGGGTACTCGCGGTAGTCGGGCAGGAGGATGGAATCGTCCTTACTCATTTTTGATCACGAATCCTAATTTCGTCTATCACAGCGTCAGCTTCGATCTCCACCAGAATTTCCGGGGCAATAAGCCGGCTAACTTCCACCATGCTGGTTGCCGGCCGGACATCCTTGAAGAATTCGCCGTGCGCTTTGCCGACCTGCTCCCAGTCCTCGATGTTTGTGACATACATGCGTGTGCGCACCACATCCTGCAAACTGGCGCCGGCCTGCTTCAAAGCAGTTTCGATATTTTGCAGCGTACGAATAGTCTGGCGGTAGACGTCGCCGGCTCCCACAATCGCCCCCTGTTCGTCAGTGGCCGTTGTTCCGGAAACGTGGACGTTGTTGCCGACTCTGATAGCGCGCGAGTAACCGACCAGGGGTTCCCATTTTGTGCCGCTTGCAATGCGTTGTCGTGACATAACCTGCGCTTAATTTGACATTTCGAACGATCTGGAAGTGTTGGCAAAAATTGCGTCATCGACGGTGTCGGAGACGATGACATCCTTAAAATAGATGCGTCCGCTGCCGCTGTTGAACGGCCTGCTCAACGCCAGCTTGATATCTCCGAATTGCTGCCATTGCGTCCAGGCCGAGCCGCCTCTTTCTCTTTCCGGCTCCCAGCCCTGCAGATGATACTCCCATTTCTTCATCAGGCGGTCTTCTTTGTCGATATAAGCCCAGTAGGTATCACCTGGGGTCAAGCCTACTTGCTCGAACGTCACTTTGATGACGTCAAACTGCTTGCCATTCCAGTCCTCTTCGCCTTCATAACTCAGCACGACGCCCGGGTCCTGCAATTTGTAAGGCATGATCAGCCAGTAGCTATCGTTGATGAAACGACCATACGCCATGTCGAGCAGCTTTCTTTTTGTGGAATCAACCTCGACCTGAGCGCCATCCAAATACGTCTGGCCCTGTCTTGATTCGGTGTTGAAAATGACCACAAAATGTTGGCCGTCACGATTGGTCCCCTCGACGCGGTAGCGGTTGCCAAAGCGGTCCCAGTCGTGGCGAAAGTCAGCGATATCTTTGGCTTCGCGTTCTACGAGCCAATGAAAGCTAAGGTAACCGACTTCCCGCCAGTTTTCAATGCCGCCCAATGCCTGCCACATCTGTTTGACGATTTCGATTGCCTGCGGATCGGATTTAGATGGGTCGAAGTCGATGGCCTCGCTGTTCTGGGCGTGGGTTGAATCGCCTGGCATGTAGCACGGGCTGAGTATGACGAGTGCTACAGTTAATGCAAATTGATAGGTGATATTCATGCTTCCTCCGAAAACCGATAGTATGTTGAATGACTCGTGAATTGAAATATTCAGGACGAAAGCCGACTCTTTATGCAGGCCAAACGTGCAGAACGAGACCATCATGCAGGAAACGGCTGGGGCGCCGGTAACAAAAGCTAATGGTCGATGGAGATTGTGAAAATGGCATCTCCCTCCTGTATACCATCAACGATATCCATGCCTGAGCTCACGCGACCAAAAACTGTGTATCTGCCGTCCAGGTGAGGTTGCACCGAGTGCGTAACAAAGAACTGGCTTCCCTCCGTGTCTTTGCCTGCGCTGGCCATCCCGACCGTACCACGGGTGAAATGGCGCTTGTTGAATTCGGAGCGGATCGCATATCCGGGCGAGCCCCAGCCATCGCCGCGAGGATCGCCATCCTGAATCACAAAGTTAGGCGCCACACGATGGAACACGAGATCATCGTAGAACCCTTTTTCAGCCAATTTCACATAATTCAAAACGGTCAGCGGAGCATCTCCGGGAAACAGCTCAATTGTGATATCGCCCCGTTCCGTGTGAATTGTAGCCTGCGCTCCTTCAAGCTCAAAAATTGGGCTGTAATCATAGTCATCTCTTTTATCCTGGCGTATCTTTGTCGTGTAGTCCTCGCCGGTGATGCGGTCAAGCGCTTCGGCGGCGGCGCTGCTAATAATTTTGTTGCGAGTCTTCAGGGCTTCTTCCAAAACAGGCACGGCTTGCTCTTCTTTAAAGCGGGCCATGGCATGGAAGATCATGGTTGCCAGCTCCGGATCGACAGGCCGGCCAAGGGACTGATACGCCTCAACAATACGCCTGGAGTAGATACTGTATTTCAGTGAATCGGCGCTCAATCCTTCTGCGGCCAGCGCCACAAGAACCGGGTCCTGAGTTTGCAGGGCGCGCTCATAAAGATGCTCACTTTGAGGCGCCTCGATATTTTTAAGCGCCTGCAGCACAGCTACACGAACGACGTTGGCGGTATCATCGAATGCCGTTGTCAATGTTCGCGCAATGCGCGCGGCGCCTGTTTCACCTAACGCCTCCACAGCTCGCGCTCTGATTCTTGCGTTGCTGTGGGTGGTAAACCTGCCAATGGTTTGGATTGCATCCTCACCTAACAGTTTTGCATAAGATATCAGTGCGAAACCAATCTCAGCAGAGCTCCAGTGTGAATCTCCGTTGGTGGCGCCGAATACGCGCTCGAGCTGACCTTTGGCAAAATTGTGCTCACGGCTGTTTTGGCGGTAGCCGCCGGTTTCTTCCTGCGCGCTTGCCCCGATCGCCTGTATGATGGCGACGCGCACGGGCTGTGCCTGGTTAAGCAGCGACAGATAGTTGGCGCTCAGACTTAAAGGAAACTTTCCCAAACCATTCGCTGCTTTAACCCGCACCCGCCAGTCTCTGTCCCTTTGCAGAGCTTCACCGAGGGGTTCGAGAAAAGCGTAATCTCTCAGGTTGGCCAGCGCCTGCAGCGCGTACATACGCACGCGGCTATCGTTGTCCTCTGTGGCCGTAACGAGCAGGTTTGGCGCAAGATTTTCGCCGATGCGCATGAGCGAGTAAGCAGCGCGCCAGCGTACTTCAACGTCGCTGTCTTTTAGCAGCCGGGAAACGGAGTCGGTTAAGGCCCGATGCCGAAAATCCCGCAAAGCCATTCTGCCGACGGCCAGCGCGGCTTCGGCGCGCAACTCATGGACGTGGGAGGCAAACAGGCGGAGGAGCACGGGCACTGTCCGTTCGCGGCCGATCTTGCCAAGCGCTTCAATGATGCGGGTTTTCACGCGCGCCATCTCTTTGGTCTTCAGACGTTCGATGAGCGGCGTCTCGGCGTTCTGACTGCCTATTTGGCCAAGTGCAAATGCGGACTCAATCCGAACATTGTGATTGATGTCGTCCAGCGAGCGCACGAGATAATCCACACAGGAGGAATCCTGCAGCCGGCCCATGGCCTGCACGGCGCGCGTTCTGATTTTAGGCTCGGAATGCCGCAGAAAAGGTACGAGCCGCCAACATGCCTGGCGCTGATCTTCGATGGCAAGAATTTGCTCGAACTCAGCTTCATTCTTTATGCAACTTGTGGTGGATAGGGCTATTAGTAATAGGACGGCGGTCTTGAGCTTCATAGCGACAAATATACAGTTTAGACGAATCTGAGTCAAGAAATTTGAAGTTCAAAAAACGATTGAATCTGTTTTCCGAATTCGGTAACTTTTTAAATTAGTTTGTTGTCTGACCGAAAACGGCCCACAACTGTCATTCCCGCGGATTTTAAGGAGGAATCTTCTGCGTAACGGCAAGTGGATTCCGGCTAAGAGCATGCCGGAATAGAAATGACAGTATACGTCAGTTTTCAGTCAGACAACTAATTGGCCGAACATCTAACCGGAGAAAATTGGTGATAATCAAAGTTGGGCAAGTTGGCATCGGCACCTGGGGACGGAACCATTGTACCTTGCTTTCCAACATGCCGGATGTCAAATTGTGTGGTTTGCACGATATCAACTTTAAGCGCTGTGGTAAGACGGCGCAGGATTTCGGCGCCCTTGAATTTCGCCGCCTTGATGAACTGATCGCCCATTGCGACGCCTTGTTCGTCACGGCGCCGACGAGACAGCATTTTGAATTTGCAAAGATGGCGCTGTCGGCGGATAAGCATGTCTTTCTGGAAAAGCCGATGTGCGCCGCCAGCTCCGAGGCCCGGGACCTGGTGCAGCTCGCACGCGAGCGCGGCCTTGTTTTGCAAGTTGGCCATATCGAAAGGTTCAATCCGGCATTTCAGGCGCTTGCAGAGATGCAGCCGGCGCCAAGATATATCGAAGCACAGCGCCTGGCGCCCTATTCGCCGCGTGGCGGCGACACCTCCGTCGTATTGGATCTGATGATCCATGACCTGGATTTGGTCCAGCACTTAGTTAATGCACCGGTTGCAGAGGTGGCCGCGACTGGTATGGCGGTCAGGTCCACAAACATCGATTTCGCGAACGCCTATATTCGTTTTGAGAATGGCTGTGTGGCAAACCTGACGGCAAGTCGCATTTCTGAAAGTAAAGTGCGCAAGATGAATGTCTTCGAGCCGCATGTAAGCTACAGTCTGGATTTTATCAAACGGGCGTTTCGGGAAATACCGTACAACGGCAGCAAGGTACGCCAATCCGACGCTCTCGAGCAGGCGCAAAAGCGCAATTTGTTGCTGGATGAGATCGAGGCCTTCCTGTATGCTATACGCAATTCCGCCAAACCTGTGGTAGATGGATCAGAAGGATTGCGGGCATTGCATCTGGCAGAAACCGTCATACAGGAGATCGAGCGCAATGCCAGCAAGCTTGCGATGTCAGACCTCGAATCAGGCACACTCGGCTGAACTTCGGCCAGCTAAAAAACTCTTGAATAATTGAGGTCTGTTTCGTATTATTATCAACTTACGATGTTATTTGGGACTTAGACGTTAACGGAGTGATAACGTGAGTGCAAGAGCGCCAAAGCAGTCTATCCTGGTTGTTGATGACGACAAAAATATTCTCAAGATGATAGAGATCCACTTGCGCAAGGAAAGAAGCTACGATATCAATACCGCCACAAATGGCGAGGCTTGCCTTAAAAACGTTCGCGAGTCCATGCCGGATCTGGTGCTGATGGACATTCAGATGCCCGGCATCGACGGCATAGAGACCCTGAAGCGGATCAAGGATATCGAACCCAATGTGCCGGTTGTCATGATGTCAGCGCATGGCACCATTGAAAAGGCAGTCGAATCGATGAAGCAGGGTGCGTATGATTTCATCACCAAGCCATTCGAAAGTGACCGGCTGCTTGTGACCGTGCGCAACGCCCTGATGAATTCATCTCTGCGCAAAGAAGTCGACAGCTTGAAGCAAGAGCTGAAAGACAAATATCAGTTTAAGAACATCATCGGCCAGAGCGGCATTATGCAGGAAGTTTTCCGGTCGCTCGAGAAGGTCATCAACAGCAATGTCACCGTTCTGATTCAGGGAGAGAGTGGTACCGGCAAAGAGCTCATCGCCAAAGCCATCCATTATCACAATAAAGAGCGCGCCAATCATGAATTTGTTGCTGTCAACTGCAGCGCCCTGCCGGAGTCATTGCTTGAAAGTGAGCTCTTCGGTCACGAAAAAGGCTCATTTACCGGTGCAACCGGCAAGCGCATCGGCAAATTTGAGCAGGCCAACAACGGCACCATTTTTCTCGATGAAATAGGCGACATGGCGCCGGCGACACAAGCCAAAGTGTTGCGCGTGCTGCAGGAGCGTGAGTTCGAGCGCGTCGGCGGCAACGAGCTCATCAAGGTTAACACTCGCGTCATTTCGGCGACCAATCAGGACCTGGAAGAAGCGGTCAAAGAGGGCACCTTCCGCAAGGACTTGTACTATCGTATTTCGGTGTTTCCCATAAAGATGCCGGCGCTGCGTGAGCGCCGTGAGGATATTCCGCTGTTGGCAGGTCACTTCCTGAAGAAATATGCCAAGCAGGAAGGCAAAGAAGACCTCGACTCCATCTCGCCGGATGCACTTGAGCTGCTGATGGCGTGTCAATGGCCGGGTAATGTCCGCGAGCTGGAAAATACCATTGAGCGCGCGGTCGTTCTGGCCACACCGCCTGAAATCAAGACCAAGGACCTTCCCGCCTCCATCCGCTCCATAGGCGAAAAGAAAATCTATGAGTCCGACAATAAATTGTCCAACTGGATTGAGAGACTTGAAGAGGATGCCTTACGCCAGGCGTTGCTTGAATGCGAAGGCAATATTTCCCAGACCGCCAAGAAGCTTGGCATCGGCCGGGCAACCATCTATCGCAAGGCAAAGAAGTACGGCCTGCCCATGTTAAAATGAAAAAAGCAATTAATAATTCGTCATAAACACAAAAGCGAGGGTAATATTTACCTTTGCTTTTGTGTCAAGTTTCAGTATCAGTCTGAGACATCTGTATCACGTCTACACACGATCTCACCCTCGATTCTCCCTTTTCCAAATTAAATAACGAAATAACGTAGGTAATGACGGAGCAGACAAACATGCTTTCTTTGGTGCTGGTATGGATTTTGCTTAAACTGCCACCGTCATTGATTAACACATTAAGGGAAAAGGGACACCATGAACACCATTGCTAAAACCTCCAAGCTATCACATCTTGTCCACAGCATTTGCCAGGGTGATTACAGGGAGATCGAGTTGACAGAATTTGTCAATCTCGTACAAAAAATCTCGCTGAGCTATCTGAAGTACCAGGAAGTCATCGGCAAGCACATCCGGTGGGAAAGAAATAAGAACATGGGCGAATTGGAAGACCTGGCTCTCGACTGCGTTGCCGGTCTTTTTATGCGCAACGATGAAGGTGAATTCGTTCAGTTCAAAAAGTACTTCGAGCAAAATGGCCAGGTGCCGGAAACGCTCGATGATGTTGAGATTCTCGTGCTGCTGCGCCGGCTGGTTATCAAGAAGACCAAACAGGAGCTGTCGCGTATCTTCAAAGAGCGCGATCCGGAAGGCGCCAAAATCGTGCGCAACATAAAGGTTGCCATTAAGAGCTCCGATGAATTTCACTCTTTCAAAGAGATGGGCCGCGAGTATATCTTCTGGACCAACGGCCACACGCAGTACTTTCAGGAGCAGCAAGCCACCGGCAATGGTATCGCCAGAGAATTGAGTGAGTATCTGCGCCGTTCACAACCGGGTATTCCGGAAAAGTCACTCAAAGGTGAGTATCTGAATCTCTACTGCCCGAAAGACCCGGTATCCGCCGGCATCCGAAAGATGCTGCACGTCGTTAAGCAAGATGAACGCTATCAGAATTTTCTGCCACTGGATATGGTAGCGCGCATTATGCGTCATACAAATCTGGAAATGGCGCGCGACCGGTTGACCTCCCAGATTACTGACAGCTCCCCCCTCGATGATCTCAAATTGAAAGAGATCGAAAAACGCAAATTAGCCGTACTGCACCGGATAAAGAAGAAGATTCAAAATCAGTATGTCAAAACAAACAAGATATCTCCGGAAAAGGGAGACATCTATTACAAAGCGCTCGCCGAAATCCTGGACGACATTAGCCAGGGCAAGAAATACGATTCTTACTTCAAGCATCTGAGACGTTATATGCCGACCTTGAGCCAGCGCGCTTACCGCACCCAGGAACGGACCATATTCGAATATCTCGGCAAGCTTATCAAAAAATGGTTCCGCGAATCCTTGATGGAATTGTTGTAGAAACTTATGCCAGGTTTTTCCGAAAAAGCGAGGCCTTGCTTGTATATAAAGGGCAAAAATAAACAAGAAAAGGTCTTCGGCGGTGAACAAGGCATATTACATGGAAAAACTGAATAGCAAAGAGCTCGAGACGTGCCTTGGGGAAGACGAAATCGAGGCCTACTTGCTGCAGAAACAATACTTGCCGGGGACGGATGAGGAATGGATTTCTGCACACATCCACTCATGCTATGAGTGCTTTACTCGCTATTTCGACTTGCTCAGCTACCACGACATTCTGAAGGCGGAACTCGAGAAGCCAGTTTCAAGGCAGATTATTAAGTTGGTTAAAGGTTTGCAAAGCACCTAAAATTTACGTCAGTAAAACATCCCTTTCCCTTAAGGCCAGTGTGACAGATGGTTTGTTCGCTGGCCTTTTGTTTTGTGGCAAAGAATTAGCTTGACATGGGGAAGCGATTTAAGTATATTTCTCTTTACCCTAAGAATTTAAAGTGATGTTTTACAAACCTTTGCAGTATCATGGAGAACCCTAAGATTCTCGTCATAGATGGCGACCCGAAAAACCTGCAGATCCTGAAGGAAAGTCTTGAATCTGCCAACTTTCGCGTCGTCGTCACCGGCAACGGCAATGATGCCTGGAATCTGATCGCCACTCAGAGACCGGATATCATCGTCTCTGAAGTCGATATCCCCGGTCTGGATGGATTCCAATTGCTGGAGAAGTTGCAGCAGGACCCGGTGCTGGCAACCATTCCCGTCGTTTTCCTGACCAATCGCCGCAACATTGAAGACCGGATCAAAGGTCTGAGCACCGGCGTCAAAGACTACATGGTCAAACCGCTGCATGTCAAAGAAGTGATTGCCCGTTTGCAGATGATTCTAAGACGACTGGAACACGTCAGAGGTGAAGAGGCGGAAACCACCCGTAAGGTCGTGGGCCGGCTCGAAGAAAACAATGTCGAGACCCTGGTAGAAAGCTACGGCGTCGAAAAGCGGACCGGCATCCTGTCGCTCTATGACCGCCACAACCGCAATGGCGAAATCTACTTTCGCAACGGCTCGGTGGTCAATGCACAATTAGGCAATTTTCGTGCTGAAAAGGCGGTTTATCAGATGCTGCCGTGGGACCGTGGCCACTTCATTATGACCTTCAAAGACGTTAACGTCGATGATGAGATTACGGTCAGCAACCTGGGACTGCTGTTGCAAGGGTTCAAGCGCATACAAGAGCGTGAGAATTTGCTCCGGCAACTGCCGTCTCTGGATACCGTGTTTGTCAAAACCGCCATCTTTGAACAGGTTCTGCAGCGCAAGAATATCGGTACGGATGCGCTCAAATTCGTATCTCTTTTTGATGGCAAACGCACACTTTCTCAGGTGATAGCAGAAAGCACCTATGACGATATCAAGACCATCGAGAGAATCATCAGGCTTTATGAACAAGGATTCGTGCAGCCTGTGGATGGACAGCCGTTTCAGCCGAGGACTGCGCCTGATGAGCCGGAATTCAAGCAGCCGCAACCGCCCCAACAGCATAAGCCGCCTGCAAATCCGGCTTTTGAGCAAAGAACACCGCCGATCCAACGTGAGTCTACTGATTATGGCGAAGCGGGCGTTGCAGGAAGGCATGAGCATGAATCCGAACAGGAGCCAGAAGAAGAGAGTTCACAAACGCAAGACCCGGATGCGCCGTTTGCCGATGCTGAGCCCGGCCATGAGATGACAGAAGCTGACTCAAATATTTATGAAGACATGGAGCTGCCGTCGCCTTTTTCTGCGGGCGGCGTAGATTCCGGATTTGATATCGAGCAACGGGAAGAGCTGCCAACACTCGATGACGAGTTTAGCCATTCGGATGAAGAACCAGATTTTGCTGCAACACCTGAGATGAAGCATCGGGAGCTGGGAGACCGGGAGCTGGCAGACGAGACGCCAGAAGAGGCATGGCAGGAAGACAGTGCGGAGCAAGCAGAACAATCGCTGCCCGATTCTTTCGAGTGGCAGGATGAGCCCCGCACAGAAGATGACCGTTCCAGTACGCAGACAGAGGATGAAGCAAATAATGGCCAGAGGCTGATGCGTGACGCTTCTGAATCTGAGATCGGTCCGACGGACAGCGATGATATCAACGCGGTTTGCGACAGGCTGTTCAACGGCAATGTGAGTAAAAGCGGCAAACTGGTGGTAGTGAGCGGCAACAACTGGATGCGCAAGGAATTTGTGGCCACAGTTACGTCAAACACTTTTACTACAAAGGCTCTGGGCTCCGGTGCAAACACTATCGAATTAGGCAAACTCAGAACCGCGGGCAACCGCATCGTTGAGGTCTTTGGCCTGTCCACTGAGCGCAAGCTGTTGCAGTTGATGGATGAGATGGCCGATGATACCCTGGCGTACATCTTTTTGGTTGTAGGCGAGAATTCATCCCGGCTAAGATATCTTGGCTATCTTATCAACTCAATAAAGGACAAACTTCGTGTTCCTTTCGTCATCGCAGTGTATCACCCTGAAGATAAACGTCGTGTGCCGTTAGACGTGATACGTTACTCCCTCGGTTTAGAGGACAACGAGCAAATTGTTGACATCGATGTGTCATCGCCGAATTCTGTTAGACATTTGCTTGGCCAACTGCGAAAGCCGCGATACGAGCAAAAGAAAGTATAAACCGCGCAAATGCGCTTTAGGTTGCTGTTGCAATGGATAGAAAGCGAATACTGATCGCAGTTAACACTCCTGCCGAGATTGAAAAGCTGCGCAGAATGTTGGTGAGTTCAGGCTACGAAGTGAAGGTCAGCGATAATGGTATGGCTGCATTGTCACTCAGTCGCAGCTTCCGGCCGCACCTGATTCTTTCCGAGCTCAATCTGCGCAAGATAGACGGTCACCATTTTCTGAGAGAGGTCAAGTCAAACTCCGCCACCAACACCATTCCGTTTGTGCTTATGAGTCGTCATCGCTCCGTGGATGAGCGCGTACACAGCATCAATCTGGGCGCTGATGACTACATCACCTTGCCGCTTGATATGCGGGAAATCGTCTTGCGTTTCGAAACTATCATGAACGAGATGGCACATATCGAGAATGTGACCCAATCGCAAACCAAGGGTTTTACCGGCAAATTGAGTGACATGAACTTGCTCGAACTGTTGCAAGCGCTCGAGATTGGCAAGAAATCCTGTGTTGTCCGCCTGCAGAATGGCGATGACGAAGGCATAGTTTTTTTGAAAGACGGCCAGGTTGTGGACGCCGCTCTTTATGATCTGACGCAAGAACATGCTTTGTTCCGGATGTTCACGTGGTCCGAGGGCTCCTTCCGCGTCGAAATAAGACCGGTGGAGCAACGTGGGGATATTGAAAGAACGACCGATGAGCTGTTATCAAAGGGTATGGCGTATCGGGAGCGCTGGGACCAGGTTCGGCAGCACCTGCCATCGCTGGAAACAAGGGTGACACTTGCCGACAACTCTAATGGCAATCTGAGTCACGATGAACAAACACTCCTCAACCTGATCAATGGCTCCACGCGCATGGTGGACATGGTCACGCAATCAGACCTCGATGACCTGTCTGCCTTGCAGTTGCTGGCCAGTCTCTACAAGAAAGGGGCGCTAACAGAGGCGCCGGTCAGCGAGGATGACCGTGACGAAACTGTGCCGCGGGCGAATGGCCAGTCAAACGGCTCAAACGTAGCCAATCTTATCGCGAATTTCCTGGCGCCGCAGTCAACCCGATTAACAGAACGCAAGCGGGAACGCAGACGAGCCGACCGCCGGCGCAACCAGGACCGACGTGCACGCAATCGGCGTTGGGATGATTTTATAGCTGAAAAAAACTGCATTTTCCTCAACAAAAGTGAACTCATCATGATCCGGGAGAAACTGGCCAACGGGGAGAGGAAATGATACCGGCCCCGAAAGCAGATGATCGGATTCAAGAGCTCAGCACGCGCACCAGGCAGAACATTATGAGAATCGGCGAAATCGCCATCATCTCTCCGGCATACAAAACCAAACTTCAGTTTATTCAGGCCGTCTGTGACGAGATCGTCTTCCAAACCGAAAAACTCATTTTCGGCAGACTCCAAATCAATAACCAGCTCGTTCTTCACCTCTACGGTCTGGACCACCGGGACAGCGAGAACAATCCCTCCTGGGACCTGGTCTCCAGAAAGCTGCTGGGGTATATCATGCTCTTTGACTGGGATAACCCCCACGCTCTGGATTCCATGAAGGACTCCGTGGACTCATTCCTCACCCGTTACCAAATACCTATTCTCATA
>CAZVSL010000067.1:0-3914 GCA_964629935.1 uncultured Calditrichaceae bacterium
CTTCTCCGAGAATTTCCCCGGCTTCGGTTCGAACGCATAAACCAATGAGTTCAAACAAATAATATTCGTTTTCAGCGAGTGGCAGAAGATCGGCTTTGCTGATGTTGATAAAAGCACCACGCAGCGATTGTGCCGCCTCACGAGAATCGATCTCCTTAAACTGGAGATTGACATACCTGCCAGCCAGAGAAACATGCTCTATTTCTAAGTCCATGGTCTCCCGGTTCGGGCGCTCGACTTGAACTATAGATAACGCTTTGAATCTGGCCGGACAGTCTGTTAGGGGGATTACTTTGACTTCTCCGCGGATCCCACGCGCTTTAACAATCTTACCAATCGAGATAAAGTCTGGCAGAGGCCGAGTCACAATTCAGCACGTTACTCCAGAATTTCGAGCACAGCTCGTTTGCCATTTTTGGCTGAAGCCGCTGCCAGGAGCGTTCTGAGCGACTTGGCGGTCTGTCCTCGGCGGCCAATCACTTTGCCCATATCGCCCTGCCCGACTCGCAACTCAAACACAACCGTTCGTTCACCATCGATCTCGTTAACCTTGACTTCGTTAGGGTGATCAACCAAGTGTTTCACGATGAACTCGATAAACTCCTTCATGGGTCACCTCCATTTGAAAGACTGTCTTCATCCACGCAATGCACTCGAAGATGGAATTCCAATTATCACATCTGGCTTGCAAAAACTCTGAACACTTGTAGTCCTACCCTAACGTTTGCTTCATCAAGCACGAAATCAACTGCTTCTGGCGTCCCTATTTGGCTCCTCTTTCTGATCATCTGTATTCTCAGAGGTAGCCTCAGAAGATTCGGATTTCGCTTCGTCTTCTTTGGGGCTTTCGCTTTCCTGGGCTTGCGCGGCTGGCTCAGCAGCTTGCGCTGCTTCTTTTTTCTCTGCCGCCTCTTCTTGCTCTGCAGGCTCTTTCTGTTCCGGCTCTTTAGCAGCTATTTTTTCTGTATCATCTGGGCCGGCCGTTTTCACTTCCTCCACCTCTTCCTTCTTTTTTACGCCCTCCCGCTTTTGCTGCTCAACAAGCGCATCCAAGCGCTTTTGCCGCTCCAACTGCAACACCTCCCATTTTTTCAGCTCCTCAGCGATTTTATCTTCTTCAGCACCTTGTTTTATCAAGTGCCATTTGAGAAGAAGACCGCGTCGCTTCAGGAAACTTCTTACAGTATCTGAAGGAATCGCTCCCTGTCCCAACCAGTAAAGTGCTCGCTCTTCATCAAGTGTCAGTTCAGCAGGATTCTTAAGGGGATCGTAAGAACCCAGACTCTCCACATACCTGGCATCGCGAGCAGCTCTGGAATCGATAGCTACAATGCGATAGAATGGTTGCTTCTTCTTACCCATTCTTCTTAAACGCAATTTTACTGACAATCTCAAACCTCCTTTAAGATTAGTATATCAAAAGTTCAAACCTGGCAAGCCGCCTTTGAAGCCGAACTTGCTCATGCGTTTAACCATTTTTTGCATCATTTTGAATTGATTTAGCAATTTGTTGACTTCCTGAACGCTGGTGCCACTGCCTCTGGCAATTCGCTTCCGTCTGCTCCCGTTAATAATTTGTGGACGCCGCTTCTCTTCTTGAGTCATCGAATTGATGATAGCTTCTACGTAAACCAGGGCCTTATCATCAACCTGAATGCCCTTCATCGTCTTGCCCCCCATTCCGGGCATCATTTTGAGAAGCTCATCTAACGGCCCCATATTTTTTATCTGCTGCAACTGGTCGTAGAAATCCTCAAAGGTGAACTCCTGACGTCGAAGCTTCTTTTCCAAGCTTCTGGCCTTCTCCTGGTCCACAGCCTGTTGCGCTTTTTCTACCAGACTGACAACGTCCCCCATACCCAGGATACGCGAGGCCATCCGGTCGGGATGAAATTTCTCCAGGGCATCCAACTTTTCACCAACGCTGATGAATTTAATTGGCTTGCCGGTAATGGCACGAATTGAAAGCGCAGCGCCGCCCCTTGCATCTCCATCCAGCTTGGTCAAGACCACCCCCGTAAAATCCAGTCGTTGCTGAAAAGCCTGAGCCGTATTGACTGCGTCCTGGCCAGTCATGCCGTCAGCAACGAAGAATATTTCATGAGGTTCGGTAGTGGATTTGATTTCTTGCAGTTCCTGCATCAACGTTTCATCGAGATGTAACCGACCTGCTGTATCAAAAATGACAACATCGTTGACAGATTTGCGGGCATGCACGATTGACTTTTTGCAAATGTTCACAGGCGTGCTACCCAGCTCAGCAAGAACATCGACGCCGGCCTGATTTGCCACGGTCTTTAGTTGCTCTACAGCCGCCGGACGCTGCAGATCCGCAGCAACGAGAAGTGGATTTTTCCCATGTGATTTAAGGTATCTCGCAAGCTTGCCGGCCAGTGTGGTCTTCCCACAACCTTGCAAACCCACAAGCATGATAACTGTGGGTGGCAGACTCGGTTCTTTGATGCCATAGTCTCTGTCACCCATCAGATGCGCAAGCTCGTCGTGCAGAATCTTGATTACTTGTTGAGCTGGTGTGACGCTCTTGAGAACAGATTCACCGAGCGCCTTTTCCTGTACGCTCGCTACAAAATCCTTTGCGACCTTGAAATTCACGTCGGCTTCCAGCAAGACACGCCGGATTTCACGCATGGTATCAGCGATGTTCTTATCGCTTAGTTTGCCATGGCCGCGAAGCTTTTTGAATACACCCTCGAATTTTTCAGTAAGGTCTTGAAACATCAGAAAACTTTATTTTAACGAAGAAATTCACAGTTAAGTCTGTGAATTTTATGAACATAAATACCGATCTCTTCAGGGGTTAAGCATGGCAATATAAACAAAAAGCGGGCCAAATGCAAGGTGTTTTTGAATTACAAAAGTTATCACACCGTAAAAACTCTTCACAATAATAGAGTACTCCAGACCTAAATAACTTTCAAGAAACTACTGCATGGCCTAAAAAACTGCTAGCCCGACTTATTCACAAAAATGCGCTGCGCGTATGGAAAGTCTCCGCTCAACAACAGCAGAGCCAACTGAAAAATTCACGTAGCAGTCACTATTTCGTTAAGGCCATACTTGTTGAAACTTTACTACAAGATTGAGCGAAGTTTGTGAATTTTTCAGGCTAGCATGCTGCTATGAGGGTGCACTTGCATTTTGATAATTCTCGTCATACATTAGCGCATTATGCTTCAGTCACAGGGACCCAAAATCACTGATCAGCACATCGCAGCTTTGAGAAATGGAGACCGGGAAACGCTCCGATGGCTTTTTCTGCAATTTCAGCCGCGGCTATATCGTTTCCTGTGGCTTAAGACAAAGTCTGTTGAAGCTTCCGAAGATATCGTTCAGGAAACCTTCCTCAAACTTTGGACCGGCAGAAAAGAATTGAAGTCTGGCACCAACCTTGAAATTTTTCTTTTTCGCATCGCGAGCAATCTTGCCACGGATCTGTTGCGAAAGGATGAACGGCATCGTGAACTGGAGGCCGGGCACGCCCAGTCTGATGAGGCTTTGCAAGAATCGGAGGCCACGGCTGAATACAATCAATTGCTCGAAATCATCGACAAAATTGTCTCTAACCTGCCGGACGCACAACGTTCTGCATTCTTGCTCAGTCGGTATGAGAACCTTTCTCATAAGGAAATTGCCGAGGTCATGAACATTTCGATCAAGACAGTGGAGAAGCATATCAGCAAAGCCCTGCAGGCGCTGAAAAATAAGCTCGAAGCCTTCGACATAGTCTTCCCGTCGTAATTCACTCTCTTCAATAAGCTGATTTTCTTTTGTATAAGAGCACTGCTCGTAAGGCGAGTTAACCTTCTAATATTAAAATCTTTAGGTCGCCATTCGCAGAAATTGCTTTCAAAAAAAATAAAAAAAAATTGCAGAGGGTATGGGGGTTAAGGCTT
>CAZVSL010000067.1:3924-16695 GCA_964629935.1 uncultured Calditrichaceae bacterium
ATAAAAGGCAAATGTAAATCATTATGTCGGGCAATGAAAAACGACCAACAATTTGACCTTCTAACCTATTTTCTACGCGCACAAGATGGCAGACTGTCTGCCAGGGAAGAGCAAAGGCTTCATTCCTGGTTGCAGCAGTCTGACAATAAGAAAGCGTGGGAAAAACTCGAACAAGTCTGGCAGGCGTCTTCGCACTTGACCGTTCCAAAAGGAACGCCTCAAACCTCACAGCTCAACGCCTTGCTGGCAAAACTGCCCACGGAACAACCTGTTCGGCAACCTGCGACCTCAAGCTACGGAATTCGTCGTTGGTTTCGATCTGTGCGTTTACCGTCTGTGAGAATCGCAGTTGCTGCTGCGTTTGCAGTGTTGTTTGCCGTTCTTGTATACACCAGCAATTATACCTCATCCCCGATACAGACCATATCAGTTCCGTATGGTCAGCAAATGGAAGTCACGCTATCTGATGGTTCCAGTATCCATCTCAATGCAGGCTCCAGACTGAAGCACCCTGAAGAGTTTGATTCAGAAATCAGACAGGTTTGGCTAAAAGGAGAAGGGTACTTCAAGGTATCACCCGACCAGGTACCTTTCGTGGTGGAAACAACCCAGGCCCGGACGCGAGTTCTGGGTACAGAATTCAATGTTCGGTCCTGGGACTCTACCACAGAAGTATACGTGAGTTCGGGAAGAGTGGCAGTTCATTCAAATAACGCTGTGCAAGCGGCGGAAGTCAACGTACTTCCGGGACAATTGGCCATCTGTGACGATGGGCCAATAACAGTACAACCCACTGAACCAGGCGCCCTGCTTTCATGGCGGCGGGGACGCCTGGTTTTTGTTAATCGCCCGCTCGCCGCAGTGGTTGCAGAAATTGAGCGCACTTACGACGTGACAATCTCGCTTGATGAATCATTACGCCAGATAAAGGTGAGCGCTTCGTTTGAAAACGAGCCAGTTTCAACTATTCTGGAATCGCTTGCAGCCACGGTTAAAGCTGACATCGAGCGTGGTGCAGACGGATACGCCTTCTCAACAAAATAACCATCCCTCCTGAGCTACGGCTCCCAAAATCCAGTAATCCACTCCACCATATTCCTTTGCAAAAAAATGACTATTGCATAAAGACTTATCTGTGCGAATAGCATTAATTTATGAACTGTTCAGGCCCAACAATTAAACTGGCCTGAAGTCGACTCTGGCCGTCTTGACTGAGATTTGCCCAGTGGTTCAGCATCTGACAAAAAAGCAAATCCATGGCCAATCCAGCTTCTGGAATAAACACAAAAAAAACATTGAATATAATAGTGAAATAATTGTATTATCAATATCCGCGTGCCTGGAAATATTCGGCAGTAAGATGCTCATTCAAACAGCCTTATGCGGAGAGAGATAAGGTATGTTGCAAAGAGTTTGTCTGGCAACAATTTGTATCGTTCTTCTTAACGGGCTTAGTCGCCCCGTTTTCAGCAAACAAGAGGTTCAATTCGTCGCCAGGCACCAACCTTTAGGAGACGTCCTCAGTACTATCCAACAGCAAACGGGTATTCGTCTCGTCTATGTCAATGCGGTTGTCGACTCCTTCAAAGTATTCCGCAAATTCAATGACTCGCCTTATGATGCTGTCCGAAAAGCGTTGTTGGGCACACCACTCGACTTTATTCGAAAAACAGATGACCTGTGGGTGATTGTACCACGCTCGCAGACCAGAAAGCTGCCATCTACCATTACGGGCATGGTGACGGACTTGTATCTGCAGCAGCCAGTTGCGGGGGCGAACGTATATATCGAAGGCACCAAACACGGTGTTGCCACCGATATTCAGGGAAGGTTTGTGCTCGATGGTGTCGCACCCGGCCGCATCAGCATTCGTGTCCGCAGGATTGGTTACCACGAGATCGAGCTCCACCTGCGGGTTCTCGGCAACGCAAGAAAAGAAATCGAGATTGCGCTTGAGCCCAGGCCGGTTACCGGCGAAGAGGTAATAGTAGAAGATACAATTATCCCTCGGGAAAACGAGGCTGTCCTGAACAGGCAGACAATTACAAAATCTCAAATGGAGACGCCGCCAATTGCAAATGACGGCGAGGTATTCGAGCTACTGCACCAGCAGCCCGGTGTGACACGCCGTGACATGGACGATGTCTTCCCACACATCGAAGGCGGCAGTGCAACAGAGGTTGTCGTCGAGCTAGACGGTATGCCTATCTACGTACCAACGTTCGGACAGAATCGTCGCAGTGTTTTTGCGGCTTCCATCGTGCAGGACCTGACCCTGCACCGCTCAGGCTTTGGCATTGAATACGGTGATGCCATGTCAGGAATTGTTTCTCTCAGAACCCCGGATATCCGCAATATTGATCACACCATCTATACCAGCGCCAGCCTGACCGGACTTGCATTTAACTACAAGAAGAATACAGAAAAGGTCGGGGTGACCGGCGTCTGGCGTAATGGCAGATTTGCCAACAATCTGAGATTTGATCAATGGCAAGGATTTGATTTGTTCAACAAGGTGGCGTATCGTCCGGCAGAGAATCATAAAATCACGCTGCTTGCGCTTGTCAGCCGCGGCTCCTTTGTGGAAAGTAACAGCCTGGAAAGCGAGCAATTACTCAGTCAAAACCTCGGCCTGAAATATGAGCATCAACCATTTGAAACAGACAGTTTCAGCGCCTTAGTTTATACCTCCAAGCTCAACGAGCAAATGCGGGAGACAGGTTTCAGACTGAAATACATGAGCAAACTCAACGATACGTTCACAGCGATAGCTGGACTCGATTTCACCGAGCTTGAGAGCTTTGGCACAATAACGCTGGACAGTCTGGGAACTTATAAGGTGGCTCGAGATATCGTTTTACCCAGTGATGGCAGTGGCAACTTCTACGTGCCGATAGAAACCGACCCTTCGGACCTATTCAAGCAACGAGCTACCATTTTGTCTCCTTACATCGGCGTTACATTGTCGCGGCCACTGTGGCAGCTAACGGCCGGCGCCCGCCTGCCAGCGGACGTCCACAGCAGTGCGCTGCGTGTTGAGCCGCGCACACAATTGGCCATTACGCCCAGCGACAAAGTTAACCTGACATTTTCAAAAGGTCGCTATCTTCAGTTTACCGACCGAAGCTACGCCTCTGAAGCGAAATCTGGTGACAAACCAGGGTTGGGGGAATTTCTGGTCAAGACGGATAGCCGACAACCTTCGGTCGCTGACCATTTTCGCGCTGAAGCTACCTGGCTGCTCTCTCCGAGCATGACAGCTTCGTTGGCATACTTTGACAAAAACTACGAATTCCATGACAGGGCCTATCTGTCACGCATCAACCGTTGGTTCTGGATGTTACCAATAGCAGGAGGCCAAAGTCGTGGCTACGAGTTCTGGCTCGGCAAGACAGCGGGAAAGTTTCAGGGGTGGCTTAGTTACACGCTTAACAATCAGGTTTACGAAAGCGAAAACGGCACCTTCTTTCGCCCGTATTTCAACCGGGACAAAGTTTTCAATCTTTCCATGCAATACTACCTTTCTGCCGAGCTGCAGCTAAAAGCGCAATATGTGCGCGCAACCGGTTATCCCGCACGCGATTGGAGCCCTGACCGCGTGGTCATTTCACCAGAAAACACTCCCGAAGTATTTGCCAGACGTTTTCTCACCGAAGATATCAGATTTGGCTCAACCCGACAATACGCAGTGGGGCTAACGTGGGATTTCGCTGCGTTTACCAAGGAAAGCAAACTAAACCTGGTTTTAATTCAAAGACACGAGCAGGATGTTTTGGGTTTCGAGAGCGGGTTGAAGTTCTGGGCTTCTCTCATCTTCGCGAATTGAGTTTCTCGATTCGGCGCCAGCAGCCCTACCCCACTTATGATTTAGACTCTCCCCCGGAGTCACAACGGCGCCTGAGAAAATCCACCAGCAGCCTGACGCCGATGCCGGTTCCTCCTATATCAAAATAATCCTTTTTCTGTGTTACCCAGGCGGTGCCGGCAATATCGAGGTGCGCCCACGGATAATCTTTGGCAAAAGTACCAAGAAAAGCAGCCGCGGTGATGGCGCCGCCGGCACGGCCGGCCGAATTCTTTATGTCTGCGTAGTCGCTCTTTATGTCATCATAATATTCCTGCCACAAAGGAAGCTGCCACAGACGCTCACCAGTACGCTCGCCAGCCTCCAGGAGCTGGTCCATCAACTCCTGATCGTTTCCCATGACCGCCGTTGCATGATGTCCCAACGCCACAATGCAAGCTCCGGTGAGCGTGGCCAGATCCACAACGGCTTTTGGTTTATAGCGCCTTGCGTAATTGAGCGCATCCGCCAGGATGAGACGCCCCTCTGCGTCTGTGTTGAGCACCTCGATAGTGGTTCCCGAGCTGGCCCTGAGAATATCTCCCGGCCGCGTGGCAGTGGAACTGGGCATATTCTCTGCACAAGGAATGAGTCCGACGACGTGTACAGGTAATTTCAAGTCAGACATTGCTTTCATGGCAGCCAGAACGCTTGAGGCGCCGGACATATCGAACTTCATTTCGTCCATTTTGTCACTGGGTTTGATAGATATGCCACCGGTATCAAAAGTGATACCCTTACCAACCAGAACCACGCTGTCAGCTCCTTTTTTCTTTGGCCGGTGTTCCAGAATAATGAACCGGGGCGGCTCACTGCTGCCTTTCGCAACCCCCAACAATGCTTCCATTTTGAGAGATGCGATCTCCGACTTTCCCAAAATCTCGCACCTCAACCCTGAATTGGCAGAGAGCTCCCTGGCGATATTTGCAAATCGCTTCGGCGTCAACCAGTTGCCGGGGTGGTTCTGCAGGTCACGAGCAAGATTCGTGGCAGAGGCGACCGCTTCTCCCAGCATCATACCTGATTGAGCCTTAGCTTGCTCACCATTGCCGCAAACAACAAGCTGCAACTCCCGCATATCGACAAGCTCACTCTCTTTGGCCTTTTTGTATTTTTGATATTTATATGTACCAAGCGATACCGTTTCGACCAGCGCCTGACTGGCAGCTTCATGAGAAACGCCCTCATGTGTGAGGCTGTCGAGCGTAACTGCAACCGTTTTCGACTGACATGTGGCCAAGCGGCCGAGTGCAAATGCAATGGCGCGCCGCAGCACTGCAAGATTGTAATCCGCTTCCGGGCCGAGACCGACCAGCAGCAACCGTTCAGACGCAACCGCTGAATTGCCGTAGAGCAACAGGGTTTCTCCGAGTTTGCCGCCAAAATCCTCACTGACCGGCAGATCTTTTGAAATCTCACGCAACTTGCTTTTGGAAATTTGCTGCTTGAGGTTGTCCTCAAAGAAAGCCCATAGCAAGACGTTCGTCGCTTGTTTTTGCGGGTCTGCAATTGTGCACCGAATTTTCATATTGATTCAACCTGTCAATTATGCTTAAATCTAATTTTATTTCGCCCGATGCTGAACCATCAGGCTAACCTCCTAAAAAAACCGCCAAAGCTGCCTTCATGGGGGGTCATTGTATTTTTTGGGGATGGTGGAAATGCAAAGCCAACGAATACTACTTCAGCATTTGGAGCAACCTGGGGCTCATTTTAAGCGAACGGATCTTGCCGCTTATCTGCTCCGGCGTCA
The DNA here is from genome assembly GCA_964629935.1 of uncultured Calditrichaceae bacterium. GTDB lineage: Bacteria > Zhuqueibacterota > Zhuqueibacteria > Oceanimicrobiales > Oceanimicrobiaceae > CAZVSL01. Next base: position 9,522 of record CAZVSL010000067.1, read on the forward strand.
GCACCCCTTCTTCGGTGATGACACCGGTGAACAACTCCAGCGCCACCTCATCGAAATAGTAATTCTCGACAGTGGTTTCCGACGGCGGGGCTTGCCAGACTTCATCTGGATTGCGGCGTTGTTCACGTTTTGGGCCAAGCTTCCGCGCGATGAATTTACTGGATTCGCAGGCTGCATAGCATGGTACAACCGCCTCCTGTCCGATGAGGCAGATGGCGCGCGAGCCAATCTTGTTGATCAAAGTGTTTTCTGAAACGCTGTCCGCGCCCAGGATCACCAGGTCAGCCCTGTCGATACCCTTCGAGATCGCCGCGTCTGCGAAGTAAGTGTTTGGCACGCCAAGCTTTGACAGCTCATTGGCAAGCGAGCGGCCCTCCAGCATAGGCCTGGATTCCGAGAGTACCACCTCGAAGGTGATTCCGGCTTCTTTAGCCTTTTTAAGAATTTCGAAAATCGTACTGCTATTGCTGTGCGTGAGAACCACGCTGTCCTCATTTATCAGACTGACTGCGTGGTCCGCCGTGCGCGAGACCGCATTGCCACAATGCTCGTGAAACCGTTTCGCCTCGCCGGCGATCTTTCTGGACAGGATAACGGTATCATCTGACTGCTCGTTTTCGATCACCACCCAGATGGCATTAAAAAAATTAGTCAACTGAGCCATGCCCGGCTGCGATCTCAGGATGGTCGAGCTTACACGCTCCATTTCAGCGACAAGCTCTTCTCTTTTTGCGCCGGATTTTTCAGTGGCCAGACGCTCAACACAGCCGATGGCCTTTTGCGCAACAATCCAGGCGCCGGAACTGTGATCATTTGCAACATTGTCAAGCACTTCTTGATAGTTATCCATAAACTCCACTCTCTATATCATATAGCTCATAAAGCGTTCGAAGGTATCCATTAAGAATGACGGAAACAAGCCAAGCGCAAGACTTCCCACGCCGGCGATGACCAGACTGGCGAAAACAGTGGGTTGAGGTTCGGCGCGCTCAACAGACTCATCGGCTTTGTGCATGAACATCAGCACAACCACACCGAGGTAGTAATAAAGCGAAACAATTGAATTCACAACAGCGATAATGACCAGCGGTATGTATCCCGCTTTTACTGCGGCAGAAAACAGATAGAACTTACCAACAAACCCTGCGGTTGGCGGCAAGCCGGCGAGCGCAAACATGAACACAGCCATCACAAATGCGGTCCACGGCTCGCGATAAGCCAGACCTCGAAAATCGTTCAGTTCCAGGGGCTCTCTTGCCTTTGAGCTTAGAAACGAAATCACAGCAAATGCACCTGTATTCATGAGTGTGTAGGCAAGCAGGTAGAACGTTACGCTGGCTGCACCCATGGCATTCCAGGCAACGATGCCCACCAAGACGTAACCGGCATGGGCCACCGAAGAGTACGCCAGCATGCGTTTGATATTACTTTGCATAATGGCCGCAATGTTACCGATTGACATGGTGAACACCGAGATGACAGCAAGCGCCATGGCAAGATCCGTGGCCGTGCCGTTGGTCGCAGAGAAAAGAACCCGCAACATGGCTGCAAACCCGGCGGCTTTTGAACCTGTAGACATGAAGGCTGTCACCGGAGTAGGTGCTCCCTGATAAACATCCGGCGCCCAAAAATGGAAGGGGAAAATGGCTACTTTGAAGCCCAAACCCACAAGAATGAGCACGCTGCCCAGCAACAAAAACGGCGTGTGCGCCAGCGAAGCGGCCGAGATCAGACCAGCGACAACCTCCAAATCTAGACTGCCGGACACACCGTAAAGAAAGGCGATACCATAGAGAAGAAACGCACTGGCAAACGCGCCCAGGAGAAAGTATTTGAATGCAGCCTCGAGGGAAAATGCTTCGGTACGCTTGAATCCTGCCAGTACATACAGCGAAATCGACAACGTTTCCAGCCCCAGGAACAAGACCAGCAAATTAGTGCTGGCGGCCATCAGCAGCATGCCAACGGTTGCGAACAAAACCACAGCGAAGAATTCCGCGTGCAACAGGTAATGCCGCTCATGATTGTTCAACGCCAACAACATGCTCAGAACAGCGCCAAGCAGAAATATCACGCCAAATGCAAGTGCGAAATTGTCTGCCCGCACCAGACCACCAAAAGCTGATAGATTGTCACCCCACTGATAAATCACAGCAGCGCTAGCAAAAGCTATTCCAATCACGGCGACAAGCAGGAACAGCCAGGCCGGAAGGTTGCGAACCAAAAGCGAGAGCAGCAAGATCGCGAATCCACATGCTGCCAGGCTCAGGACCGGCGCCACGACAATAAAGTCGATGTTTGACAATCCCAATTCAGCCATCAGTTCCCTTTGTCTTTCATAGCTGTGTCATCTTGGCTTGCCGGTATGGCCGCCAATCCCGGAGACTGCCCTGCCTGAACGGTTGTGATCAATTTGTCCACGGTGGGCTCCATTTTACGCAGAATAAAGTTCGGATAGACGCCGATGAGAATAATAAAGGCAATGATCGGCGCCAGAACCACGAGTTCGCGCGCAGACAGGTCAGTAAGCTTCTTGTTTTCGGCGTGCTTCAGCTTGCCAAACATGACACGTTGGAACATCAGCAGCATATAAACAGCAGCCAGAATCACACCTGTCGCTGCGATGACAGCAAAGGTTTTGCTGTGCAAAAACGCACCCAGCAAAATAAGATACTCTCCGATGAAGCCGTTGAGCCCCGGCAAGCCAATGGAGGAAAGCGTTACGACCATGAAGCATGCAGTCAACACGGGTATTTGCCGCGCCAGTCCGCCGAAATCTGCGATCAATCTCGTGTGGCGGCGGTCATACAACATGCCCACAATAATAAACAGCGCGCCCGTCGAGAGGCCATGGTTGATCATTTGAATCAGCCCGCCCTGAATGCCCTGGTTGTTGAGCGCAAAAATGCCTAGCATGACAAAACCGAGATGGCTCACGCTTGAATAGGCTACCAGCTTCTTCAAATCGGGTTGCACCATCGCAACGAGTGCGCCATAGATGATCCCGATAACACCAAGGATCATGATAAGCGGCGTAAATTGTTCCACTGCCCGCGGAAATAGCGGCAGACAAAACCGCAGGAAACCGTACGTTCCCATTTTCAGCAGCACACCGGCCAGGATGACGCTTCCGCCGGTTGGCGCCTCGACGTGGGCATCCGGTAACCAGGTATGGAACGGAAAAATCGGCACCTTGATGGCAAAGCTCAAGCCAAAGGCCAGGAACAGCCAGGTCTGATAAACCGGCGGCAGACTAATCTGCTGCAATGCCAGCAAGTCGAAAGTGTACTGTCCGGTCAGCCCGCCGTGATAAAAATAGACCACCACAATTGCTACCAGCATCAACAGACTGCCGACCATCGTATAGATAAAGAACTTGACGGCGGCATAGATACGTCTCTCACCACCCCAAATCCCGATGACAAAATACATGGGGATGAGCATCGCTTCCCAAAAAACATAAAACAGAAATAAATCGAGCGATACAAATACACCAATAATGCCTGTTTCCAGAACAAGCATGGAAATAAGGTAGCCTTTGAGATTGCTGGCAATGCTGTTCCATGATGAAAGAATGATCAGCGGCGTCAGAAAGGTGGTCAGCAAAATCATGAACAGGCTAATGCCATCCACGCCCAAATGATAACTGATACCAAACGCAGGAATCCATTCCAGGTGCTCCTGAAACTGCACATCTGCCGTGGGCGCAAACAGGAAATAAAGCGGCAGCGACGCCAGAAACGTTGCCAGGCTGCCGGCTAATGCCAGACCCTTGAGCACGGTCTGTCGCTTTTCGCCGGGCAGGAGAAGCAGCAAGGTAAAAACCGTTGGCAGGAACGTTATGATGCTTAACAGAGGTAATTCCATTTTTATCTAACGAGAAAATATCCGACAAGAATGACCACACCAACGACAAGCGCAAGGGCGTAGTTCTGGACGATGCCCGTCTCCATCCGCCGCAGCTTGTCGCTTGCTTGCCTGGTGACACGGGCAAGCAAATTGACAAAGCCATCTATGAGCAGAACATCGACCCACCGCCACAGCACAAGATCGGACAACCAGTTGAGCGGCCGCACAATCAGATAGCCGTACAACTCATCGACATACCATTTATTGTAGAGAAACGTGCGTACACCCTTCAGGTTTTTCGCGATTTCAGAAGCCGTGCCGGGCCGCGCCACATACATCCAATAGGCGAAGCCAACGCCGAGCAACGCAATCAAAGCAGACATCGCCATGAACAGCAGCTCCAGCGAAACATGCTCATGCGCTGAAGCAAGTATCTCAGTCGTAATATAACGTTTGAACACCGGCTCCACAAACTCGCCAAAGCGGTTGAAAACGTGCGGTATGCCAACAAAGCCGCCAGCCACCGATAAAAACGCCAGAATGATCAGGGGAATCGTCATGATTCTTGGCGATTCATGAATGTGGCCAGCTATCTCTTTCGGGATGCGCGGCTCCCCATGAAAGGTGATGTAGATCAATCTGAATGTATAGAAAGCGGTCAAACCCGCGACAGCAGCGCCTACAAACCAAAACTCAAAGCCGCCAAACGGGCTCACGACAGTGCTCCAGAGGATTTCATCCTTTGAAAAGAAACCTGAAAAAAATGGCACACCTGCGAGCGCCAATCCGCCAACGAGAAAGACCCGGTATGTCACCGGCAGCCGACGTTTGAGGCCGCCCATGCGGGAAATGTCCGTTTCGTTACTCAGGGCGTGCATCACGCTGCCCGCACCCAAAAAGAGCAGCGCCTTGAAATAAGCATGCGTGCTGACATGAAAAATGGCGGCGCCGAATGCGCCGACACCACAAGCCAGGAACATATAACCGAGCTGGCTGATGGTCGAGTATGCCAGGACCTTTTTTATATCCGTGTTGACCGCGGCGATGGTCGCGGCCAGAAATGCCGTCGCCAATCCCACGACCGCAATCACATTTGATGCAAACTGTGAATGCAAAAACAAGGCATGGCAACGGGCAACCATGTAGACGCCGGCCGTCACCATGGTGGCGGCGTGGATGAGTGCAGAAACGGGCGTCGGACCAGCCATGGCATCCGGCAGCCAGACGTAAAGCGGAATTTGGGCGGATTTGCCGGTCGCACCGAGAAACAGCAGCAGGCAAATGGCGGTCGCCAAACCGGCGCTCAGAACAGCAGGGGCACGACTGAAAACAACGTCATAATCAAGTGAGCCGAAGTGCATAAAAATCAAAAAGGTCGCGATCAGAAAGCCAAAGTCACCAATACGGTTGACGACAAACGCCTTGCGGCCGGCATACGCAAAGTCATCTCTTTCGAACCAGAAGCCGATGAGCAGATAGGAGCACAAGCCAACTCCCTCCCACCCTATAAACATAAGCAGAAAATTGTCCGCCAGCACCAGCAATAGCATGGCGAAGGTAAACAAATTGAGGAAAGCAAAATAGCGGGCGAAACCACGGTCGCCATGCATGTAGCCGATTGAATAGATATGAATTAGCGTGCCCACGCCCGTCACGATGAGCACCATCACGGCGGACAGGCCATCCAGCAAGAAACGAATCTGAACCTGTAAGTCGCCGGTTTCGAGCCAAGTGTACAGCGTTTGCGTGACGATTCGCTCTTCTGGCGGTAGCTGCAAAAGCTCGAAAAACGCAATGCAGGAAGCCACGAACGCGAGCGCAACCGAACCGGCGCCTATTGCTGCCACCCGGCGCTCAATAAGTTTTGGGCCAAGCAAACCGTTTAGCACAAAGCCGGCAAGCGGGAAAAGGAGGATTAACCAAATGTGCTCAAGCATGATTTATTGGGCAATAATGACGGAACGCATCAATCAAGCCAGGAACCAGATACGATTTCTGAATTTTCGATTTACGTTTTGCGATCACCATTTCATCAGGTTAATATCATCAACATAAACAGACTCGCGTGTGCGGAAAATGGCCACGACCAGGGCTAATCCCACGGCGACCTCGGCAGCAGCGACCACCATAACGAAGAACACAAACACCTGACCGTCAAGCGCCTTAAGCTGGGTTGAAAAAGCGACAAATGTGATATTAACAGCATTCAGCATGATCTCGATGGACATCAGGATGATGATGGCATTCCGGCGCGTTAGTACACCGACGACACCGACAACAAATAGAATGCCACTCAAGAGCAAATAATATGAAACCGGGATGGTCATGATTTCAGTTTTAACTTTGCCAAAATTACCGAGCCAACAATGGCAGCCAGCAACAGAACGGAGGCAATTTCAAATGGAAACAGATACTTGGTAAACAAAAGTAAGCCAACAGATTTGGTGTCGCCGACCACAGATTCAGCCGGGGTCGTCGATTCCGACACAAATTCAACACCGGATGAGATGAAAATGGCAAGCTCGGCGACGAGAACGGCTCCCAACGCCAATCCGATGACGGTCGGAAGCCGGCCGCTGCGCTCGCGCTTGACATTTAGCTTAACGTCGAGCAGCATGATGACAAACAGGAACAAAACCATAATCGCGCCAGCGTAGATGATGACATGGATGGCTGCAATGAACGGAGCATTCAGCAGCACATACAATCCGGCCAGCGAGAAAAGCGTAACAATAAGAAACAAAGCACTGTAGATCGGATTGCGATGCACGATCACCATCACCGCCGAGGCAATCGCAACGCATGCAAACAGGAAAAACAGGAATGCAGTCATGTTTAGTTCGGGAAAACAGTATCAGGATTTTCTTTACTGGCAGGCGCCGGTGCCAAACCGAGACATCAGTTTAACAATCTGGCGATCAAAGTCAAGCGAATTTTTGGGGGGAGGGTATATCCATCCGATGGCTGAGAACCATCGGATGGATTTGGGTTTGCATTGTTGACATTTCGTTCAGACATTCCTTTTTCTTATCAAAGTTTGAGAAACTGTCATGGAAATCAAGATGGGAACTTTCTCGGTAGAATGCAGGGTCGAAAACCATATTGACCGCAGCAAGTCGGTATCGACACCAAAAATTTCGGTCGATAGCGAGCTGAATTCCGAATCGACCAGCACGGCGTTGAGAAAGGAGAGCAGGAGATCTTTGTTCTCCTCGGAGCCAAGCAGGTATTTGAAGAAGATATCGGATGTTGCTTTTATGGTAAAAATCATGAACAAAATATAAGAAATTAACGCGCGAGAAGCAATTGCGAAAGCGAGTGTCGG
>CAZVSL010000068.1:0-13445 GCA_964629935.1 uncultured Calditrichaceae bacterium
ATGTCTGGGATATTCAAACCATTGGCGGGTTTCAGTCTTCTTTGAGTGATGTGTGGGGGAGTGCGGCTGATGATGTTTGGAGCGTTGGCAGAATAACACCTGCTGAACCGAATACCAGGAGCTTTAATCTAACTCATTTTGATGGCGTTAGTTGGGAACTTGACCGATTAATCTTTGCCCACAATCCTCAAGCGACCGTCGTGCCGCAACTAGGTGGAATTCATGGCTTTTCAAGGGATAATATTTGGATTGTTGGAGTCAATGGGATCATATTCCATTGGGATGGTCGTCAATGGTTGTCTACCTGCTTGGGCCTGGGTGGGAACTGTAGTGGACTATTAGCTGACGGTCAACAGCTCACCGCGATTTGGGGCCCATCCTCCTCTGAGTTGTTTGCGGTTGGAGCAGGCGGTGTGATCGTGCACAGCGACGGTGATAAGTGGCAGAGGATGGAGAGCGGAACGGACTTGACATTGCGTGATGTTTGGGGCCTGAGTACGTCCGATGTTTACTGTGTCGGAGCGGATTTGTTTGGTGGCCAGGGGATAGTCTTGCACTATGATGGTGAGCAATGGCAGCAAGTCAGCATTAGGAATGGGGAGACCCTGCGCCGTTTTGGTATCTGGGGACTCAACCGCAACTATCTCATCACAACCGGAGATTTCACCTATCGTTTTGATGGGCAGAGCTGGCGCGAATTACCGGCTCCGGATTTAAATATCGTGAAGCAGAAGGTTTTTGGGACTGCCATAAACGATGTTTTTATCATCGGTGATTTTGGCTTGTTGTTGCATTGGAACGGTGAAACCTGGAGGCGGTATGACGATGTCTCGTTCGATGGATCGTTGCGAGGGCTGTGGACGGACGGGCGTGAGATTGTTGCTGTTGGTTGGAATAGTGCGTTTGGCGTAATCATCCGCGGGCAGTTGCAACAGCTAACGATGCTCAAATAGCACAGATAACGTTAAATTGATATAAAAATTTGACAAATTTGATATGAGTATGAAAAGGAGGTGAGTCTATGATCAGGTCATTTTCTGAAGTTACCATAGTCAAATACACAGTTACGTTGAACCACGAGGTGCGTCATGAAAGGAAGAATTATTGTGTCTATTCTGGGGATGCTACTCTCTGCCAGCATGGTTTATTCACAAAGCGTAACCATCAACGAAGCGGTATTGCCAAGCTCCAACCACCAGGTAGAGACCACCATTGCTGTTAATCCCACCAACCGTAACAATCTTGTTGCCGGCGCCATTATCATCACACCCGATAGCGATATCAATCTTGCTTACTACTATTCTTTCGATGGCGGCAACACCTGGGCTGGCAACCAGAACTTCCCCGGCGCCAACAGCAGAGCCGCAGATCCGGTCGTGGCTTTCGATAACGACGGTGTGGCCTACTATCTGTATCAAATACGCAATGAGCGCAAGCTTTTTCTGCACACATCCACGGATGGTGGCCAGACGTGGTCAAGCCCGGTTACCGTCGTTGCCAAGACAGCTCCGAAAAGCGTCGACAAACCCTGGATGGCGGTGAGTCCGGTAAAGAACAGCAGCAATCACTATGAGATTTTCGTTCTTTATACGGAAACAGATGACAACGATGTAGAGGCTCAGACTATCTGGCAGGCTACCTCATCGGATGGCGGCACGGCATTTACCAATTTCCAGGCAGGGTCTCCCTCCCGACTTGAGCAGGGTGCGTATGTCACTTATAATGCCAATGGCTCGCCAAAGACGGCGTGGGGAATTCTTGGTGCGGCCGTGCCCTTTCCGCTGACAAACATCAATTTGGGAAATATCGCGGTAACACAGATCGGAACCGCGAAATTGCTCTCAGGCTCCTGGGCATTTGTACTCAAAAATAGCGAAGTCAGGGTGAACAGCTATCCTTCTATCGCCATAGACCGCAGCGAAGGCCCGAACAGCGGACATATCTATCTGGCGTGGGCGGACCAGAGATTCGGCGATCCTGACATCTTACTGTCAAAATCGACCGACGGCGGCTTTACCTGGACCAGCCCCATTCGAGTCAACAACGACGCCCTGGGCAACGGCAAAGACCAGTGGTTTCCCAATGTCACTGTCGATCCGGACGGCAATGTCAATGTCATATTCTATGATAGCAGAAACAGTCTCAGCAACCAGCAGGCAGACCTGACTTTTGCCCGTTCCACCAACGGCGGCCAGTCCTTCGGCAACAACTTAATCGGCTCCTCATTTACGGTTAATTCGGTCCCGAACGGCAACTTCATGGGCGACTATATTCAGCTAGACAACTGGACCGGCGAGAGCTATTTGTTCTGGAACCGCTGGGTGGCGACAAGATACCAAGCCTATTTCACCAAATTGACCATGCCTACTGTATCCGTGACTGTGAAGAACGATTTCGGGGGCCAGCAGTTTGGCGATTTCACTGTTCATGAGTATCCGGACAATCCGGTCAGTTATCCCTCCGGTACGGTTTTCAGTTGGCCCAACCCTTCTCTGCGGAAGATTGAAGTAGTTGACAGGTACGACAATCCTTTTGGTGATGTCCAGAATTGGCAATTCAGGGATTGGAATGATCAGCCAGCAAACACAGTTAATCCTCAAGCCTTTACTATCTCAGACCAAACGCTAGAGATCATAGCGGTCTTCAAAGAAATCCATCCGGTCACCGTGCAGACCGACCTGGAAGCCAGTGGCAACCACAGCGGCAGCGTGCAGTTCAAAGATCCGCTGGGGTCAGGCACTTATGAGACACAGAGTTCACCGTTTTCCCGGGATGATGTCTTTCAAGAAGAGACTCCACCTTATGGCGTAGGCGCCTTGTCAACACTGAACAATGTGCTGAGCACTGATTGGTATTTTCAAGCTTGGGAAGACGGCAACACCAACCTACAAAGAGACATTTCACCCCCGGGACCTGAGAGTTTTACCGCGCTTTACAAAGGCCACCTCCGCTCTAACACCACCTCCGCCACCGCCCCCAACAACCAGCGCAAAATGGTCTACGACGGCAGCATCTACCATCTGGTGTATGAGTCCATGGGCGATGTCTGGTACACCACCACAACCGGCGCCGACAACGCCTGGAGCGCAGAGGTTCGGCTCAGCGATGGCTCCGGGGACAACAAGCATCCTTGCATAGATGTGACCGACAACGACATCGTGGTCGTCGTCTGGCAACGGGATGGCGGCGGCGCTGCAGACGAGATTGTCATGCGCCGCAAACTCGCCAGCGGCTGGACTCTGGAGCAGACGGTGGCGGAGTTTTTTGCCTCCGGCAGTGACGCCGCCACGCCTGTGGTTGCCGCCTCGTTTACCGCACCCTATTACTTTTTCATCTGGCACGATTTCGAAAGCGACAACCTGAAAATCCGCTCCTTTGATGAAGAGTTGGATGCCTTCGGTTCAGAGACCAACGTTAGCTCGACCAATAGCAGCTCAATCAACCCGTCGCTAACCGCGGATACCAACACCAAACTGCACCTGGTCTGGCAGGAGTCCGGCAGCATCTACTACACTAAAATCAACCATAACGACGGCGGCAACTACAGCTTTAGCCCCGGCAAGGAGAACGTCTCCAGCGGCGCAGGTTACAGCGATCATAAATTTCCCTCTGTTACCACCGACTACAGCCGGCGCCCGAATGTCGCCTGGCAGGCCTACAGCGGCGTGGCCACAGAGATGGAGATCATCCTGCACTGCCGGCGCGAGCTGGGCGGTTCCTGGAGCAGCGCTGTCAGCTTTTCAGGCAATGAGGATTATGTGAAGCCCTCGATTACCAGCTTTCCAAAATCAAGAATTGCGCGCTACCTGGCGCCGCATCGATGACTTTATCTGGGCAGCGGATTACAACGGCAGCTCCTGGAGCGATTTCTACCAGTGGATGAGCGGCTACGACCCTACACTCAGCGCTAACGTCAGTGGCACCCAGGCCGCCAAAATGGTGTTTCGCAGCGGCGGCTCAGCGCCATACACGCTGACCACCACATCTGAGAATCTGGCCAAAGCCCTGCCGCCGGAAGTTGTACACCATCGCCGCGGGGTTTTGACCCTGGGCGAGGCGGAAGTGGCTTTCGAGTTAGGTGAGTTCGAGCTGGCCGGCAGCCCGGTCAGGCTGTTTCGCTATGTGGACACGCTGGCGGTGGGCCACACCGGCGACTGGCAGGAGATGTTTCGCACCGAGTCTTTCCGGGTATCTGACCAGGCAGATTTGAGTTATTCCCGCATCTTTGAGATTGCCAATCGCGACCAGCTTGCAGACCGCCTGCCCGCTAATGCCAGAGTTGGCTTTCAGCTCGAGGTAGTGGAAGCGCCAACCCGTCAGGTGTTAGCCGCGCCGGATTCTCAATCTGTCACCCGCAACCTGCCCGCGGACTCCCGCGACCGGCGCAGCCTGGTATTTGACCTGAACGGCACAAAGGAGATCTTTCTGCGCGTCGGTTTGAAGCTGCCGGCAACCTCATGTGATAAAACGAAAAGCATTGACGTTCAAGACGCCGACACAGGTCAGACTAGTAGAGGGGCACATCAACATTAGCCCGCAATCATGTCCGAGTGCCCCCAAAACGAAAAAAGCACCGTCCACTGACGATGCTCTCTCTCAGAAAATCCAATGTCGTTTCCAAATCAGACGACTTTCACAACCTTGCCGCTGCGAATACAACGTGTGCACACTTTCACGCGCCGAATCTTGCCATCGATGTTGGCGCGCATGGACTGCAGGTTGGGCAGCCAGCGCCGTTTCGTCAGGTTATGAGCGTGACTGACATTGTTGCCAACCAGCGGACCTTTGCCACAAATGTCACATCGTTTTGCCATTACCGATTTCTCCTGTTCTCTATTCTTAAGCCTAAGCTCGTTTAATCGCTACAGAAAACAAGGTCAAGTATAATAAAAAGTTGGGGAAAATGCAAGGTTTAACTTTTCGGAACAAGACCATTATCTTGAGAAGCCTTAATCCGTCCGGCTAACAAGATTCTTCCAGAATGACATGGTAACGTTCTTGCGCAGACGCTGTATCTCGGCGAACAATTCATAATACATTAACACATTAACACATCCACAATCACTCTTCCAGCCTGGTGCCGATAACCAGCTTTTTGACGCCGCTATTTTTGGCGATGTCCATCACTTTCACCACGGCGCCGTGCGCCACGTCCTGATCTGCCTTCAGAATCAGGGCGCCTTCTTTCATCTTTGGCAGGGCCTCCTTTAGCTTCTGCTCCAGATTGTCCGTGGTGACCTGCTGGTCATTCAGAAACATGGCGCCGTCCTCATCAACAAACAAAGTGTAGTCCTTTTGCTCAACCACCACGGCGCTCTGCGCGTGCGGCAATTCGAGCTTTATCCCCGGCTGCTCCAAAAATGTCGACGAAACCATGAAGAAAATAAGCAGCAGAAACAGTACGTCAATCAGCGAGGTGATGTTGATCAGCACCTTGCGTCTTTGCTTTTCTTTAAACTGCATCGGCGGTCACCTTGCTGTTGGTCTTGAACGAGCTGACTTTTTTAAGCAACAATGATGAGTATTTCTCGATCTCGAGTACCAGACTTTCCGCTTTGTTGGTGAAATAATTATAGACCACCACTGCGGGAATACCGATTGAGAGACCGACTATAGTCGTGATCAACGCTTCTGAAATACCGCCGGAAAGAGCCGTCGCCTGACCCACGCCCAATTCGGTGATAACATTGAACACTTTGAGAATGCCGATCACCGTACCAAGCAGACCGAGCAGCGGCGCAATGCCGGCGATAGTCTCCAGAATCATGAGACCGCGCTCGAGGTTATGTACCTCCTGCCTGCCCTGATCGTTGAGTACTTCCTTGAGATCTTCCTTGGGCATATCCCGATTCTCCAGTCCCACCTGAATGACGTTGGCGAATGAACCTTCGTGCTTTTCGCAGATGGACAATGCCAGACCGATATCGTCATTGCCCTTGATGTTATCCAGGACGCTCACGATTTCCGGCACGATCACTTTTTTGCGACGCAAAGTCACGGCTTTTTCGATCACAATTGCCAGACCCAGAATAGAACAAAGCAGAAGCGGGTACATGATAAAACCGCCCTTACTGAAAAACTCCACGACTTGATCCATTTGTTTCCTCTCTTCTATCTCGATTGTCTTCGCATTCTATCTGTGAAATAAGAGAACTTTGCCGTGACCTCCAAATATTCCTCCGGGAAATCCTGCGGCAATTCCAGGAAAGGCGCTGAGACGCGGATGGCATTGCGACTGGTTTCCATGAGGGTCTTGTGGCCGTCATAGCCCAGAATTTCCAGGTCTCTCATCTGTCCACTGGGATAAATCTTGAAGCGCAGCAGCGTTTCACCACTGATCAGGCCCAGGCGGGTGAACGCGGGCGGTGGAAAGATATTGCGCTCAACCTTGCGCTTGAGGTCAAGCATGTACGGAGCAAAATTCCAATCATAAGTATTAAATGACAGGGCGCCCATGTCCGGGGCACGGCTATCCTGATTATCGGCGCGCGGGCGCTGCCGGCTTTCCCTGGCGCCCGGTCTTGAGGTTTTCTCGACCAGCACCTCCCGGCGAAAATCGCTGGTCGTGCTTTGGGCATAATACTCCGGCTCTGGTTCTTTAAACTCCTCAGCTTTTGATTCCTTCTGTTCCTGTGATTCCTTGGCAGGCTGGCCCTGCTCCCCGGGCGGAACCGCATTTTGCGGAAGTTCAGGATAGGGAATTTGGCCGCGCGAGAAAGGGGCGTCAATATTGAGATTGTCGGCGGATTCATCATTCCGGGCCAGGGCATCTTTGTCGGATAAGTAATCAGCTTGCTCCGGCTTTTCTGTGATCGCATCGTCCGGCGTCTCGATCACCGTGCGCGGCTTGTCTTTCTGGCGCGGCTGATCTTGCAGCTCAAAAACGATCTCATCGTCATCCAAGGTTTGTTGCATCGGCCCGCTCAGCAGGTTGAGCAATACCGCCAGAGCAAAACCAGCCCCGGCGATCACATGCAGCAACACCGAAGCAACCAATGCATATTTTCGAATCCGATTTGCCAAAAAATGAACTCTCTTCTATATGTGAATTCTCATCAAATCCCGGGCTATCTCAACGGCCCCACCGAACTGCTTTTCAACTTTCATCTTTATGGTCGCTTCATCGAACGGCGGATAGAGATGCGTCAGGATGAGCCTCCTGACGCCCGCTTCCGCTGCGATGCGCCCCGCCTCCGTGGGCGTCAAATGACCGGCTACTTTATCATCATCATCAAACGAACATTCCAGCACCAGAAGATCCGCGTGCTCAGCGAGCCGAATAATGCCATCGCATACGTCCGTATCGCCGGAATACACAAGCGCCTTGCCATCGGCCTCGAACCGGTATCCGATAGCATTTTCCTGATGCACCATACGCTCGGTTCGAACATTAAACGAATGCAGTTGCTCTCGTGTTTCCGTTAACTCTGAAATTACAATATCATAGTCAACTTCCACCATACCGCGACCGTACACCTCCAGCAGCTTGTCATAGAACCTTGTGAATCCTTTCGGACCGAATATCCGCAGCTTTTTTGTGCGCCGGAAGCCGGGGGTATTCTTTGTAGCAAACAAAAAAGGGATGAGATCGATGGTATGGTCGGGATGTAGGTGAGTATAAAACAGATTATCGATTTCCTTGTATGAGGCGCCGGTCTGCAGAGCTTTCAGTAAAGCGCCGGTGCCGCCGTCGAGCAGACTGGTTTCGTTGCCGACGTTGAGCAGGTATCCGGACGGACCGCGATGCGCCTGCAATGCTGCTGTACCGCTTCCGAGGATCGTCAGCTCCATAGTTGCTTTCGTTGCATCCAGTATCGGTTGGCTGCCCAGTATCCTGGCCAATTGCCGCAGTCAAACAGTTTGCCCCGGAGTTTCAATCCAAGCAATTTGTCCTGCCGTGCTATCTCTTGTAAAATCGGCACCTCGTCCTGTACACTTAGCTTTTCCGGATCATAGCGGTCTGCGATTTCGAAAAACTCTGATGTCAGCACAGCCCTGCCGCAGGACCGCAAAGCGCGCTCCTGTTTTCCGGTTTCAAAAGTTCCTTTGGTCTTATCCAACAACTTCTTTATCCTGAAGAGATTCTTTTCGATAGGTTCCAGTCGAACCCGCCCGCTGTTGCTGAAGAACGGTGCGGTTTCTCTTGTCACCTCTACTAACCCCAAAGTGCACTGTCCGTATTCCCTGTGTGCCTCTTGCAATCGCTGGCATACGCTGAAGTCGTCCGGAAACACATTGTCAGGCATGAGCAGAAAGAAAGGCGCGGCGCCGACATATTGCTTCGACCGCATGATAGCGTCAACCATTCCCACAGGTTCAGGTTGGTCGATAAAAATGAACTCGCAAGTTTGCCTGGCCGCGGCGCTGGTGAGCTCGTGCTCCTGCTTCGGATTCTGCGATTCGAAGTAGGTTTCGATGGCTCTTTTTTCAGCTTTATTGATGATGATACAGCATTCCTTAACGCCGGCTGCAATTGCCTCGCGCACAGCGTAATGTATCATCGGCAACTTGCCGACGGGTAACAGCTCTTTCGGAATGGCCGCAGCAAACGGCAGCATTCGCGTTCCCATTCCGGCTGCCGGAATCACGGCTCGGGTTACTTTCTGCTTGTTATACACGATGACGGTTCGCTTATTCCTGATGCGGCAGCGGCGAACTCAGCCGGCGGTCTGCTCATCCACCCACTTGAGATAGTCTTCGGCGCCAGCCACGATGGGGGCGGCAATGACTTCCGGAACTTCGTAGCTGTGGAGCGTCTTGACGCGGGTAATGAGCTGCTCGAGACGAGTTTTGACGCTCTTCATGATCATCAGGGTCTCTTTTTCACGGCAGACTTTGCCCTGCCATTTGTAGATCGAGTCCACCGTCTCAACCAAATTGACGCACGCGACCAATTCCTCATCCACAAGCTGGTTTGCAATCTTTTCTGCTTCCTGGCGGGAGCCAGCCGTTACAAAAACAATGATTCTTTCACTCATAAAAAATACTCAGAATGTAAAAAAGTCGTTGTACTGTGGCATGAACCCTTCAGGCCAGTATTCGCCACTTTTAGGATCTGATCTATATTTGCCTTTGTACGCTTCCTTCCTGATTTGCTCGACGGCATGTAGCATGTACTCGACTTCATCTTCATGATTATAGATGCCAAAACTTATGCGCACCATACCGGGCAGCTCAACCGGTTCGCCTTTCAGAATTTTAGAATAGAATTGGTCTGACTCTGCATCGGGACAATCGAGCAAACTCTGGACATAAGGATGCGCACAGAAGCAGCCATGCCGCACGCCGATGCCATACTCGCAGCCCAGGATGGCGGCCGTTTTAGCATGTGGCATACCCGTGATATTAAACGGCACAACGCCGAGCCGCACGTTCTTATCCGTCGTGCGTGTACCATAAACTCGAACGCGCTCAATCTTTTCCAGGCCGCGCACGAGCTGCTCTGTCAGAGAGCGCTCATGCTCGGCGACGGCATCCATGCTAATTTGCTGCAACGTCTTGATCGCGAGCCCCAATGCGATGACGCCAATCACGTTGGGCGAGCCGGCTTCATCGCTGTCTGGCGGCTCACGCCAGATAACATCATCGCGTGTCACAAATTTAACGGTTCCACCGCCCGTGTAATCGGGCTCGCCGGCCAGGAATGGCTCAGGCCAGCCGATGAGCGCGCCGGCGCCATAAGGAGCGTACATCTTGTGTGCTGAAATCGCAAGATAGTCGATGGCCGTCTCATCGCCCTTGCTGCCCATGTTGATGCTTCGATGCGGCGCCAGTTGTGCCGCATCGACAAACAACTCTGCGCCATACTTATGAGCGAGCCGGGCAACGTCATAAATCGGGTTGATAATGCCGCTCACGTTGGAGGCGCCGGTTATGGCGACCAGCGGCACATTTTTCTGGTGCTGTTTAAGCTTAGATTCGAGATGGGCAAGATTAATACGTCCTTCGCTATCCAGACCGATGAGTTCAACCCTGGCGTGCTTTCGCCACGGCAAATCATTGGAATGATGCTCCATCAGACTGGTGAGCAGCACATCGTCTTCTTTGAACGGATAGCGGTTGGCGAGCTTGTTCACAGCTTCCGTCGTGTTCTTGCCAAAAATCGCAACCCGCTCTGCCGGGTCGCCGCCGAGAAACCGGATGACCATGCTGCGCGCTTCTTCATAAGTCCAGGAAGAGAGCTGCGATTTAAACCCGGCGCCGCGATGGATACTGGAATACCAGCCAACGAAACGCTGGACTCCGGTCTGCACCGCCTTGAGAACAGGCGTGCTTGCGGCATTGTCGAGATTGATATAGCGGCGCGAGGTGCCGTCAAGCAACGGCACTGAGAAATCGTTGCCGATTACCTCAGCCAGGGCGGTTTTGGTGTGCATGATGGAATCCCTTTATCTATCTGTTCGCTGCTTTTTTTGGGCAACGTTGGATTCAATATGTAAGTATCAATATAGAAATTTGACGCGTGATAAGCAAAAAAAAATCAACACAAAAGCGTGTTGATTTTTGCAAGTCCGAAGGATGGAAGTGCTCTCAGAAGCGGCCGATAATGCTAAAACGGTTGAGCCCGCCCACCTCACCAAAAGAAGAAAATGAATAGTCGATGTTAAACTTATTGATCTTGAACCCAAGCCCCATGGAAAAGCCCGCAAACTTATCATTATCAGTGTCGACCTTTTGGTCCTGGCCGGTCGAATTGTAACCCAGGCGTGCGAACAGTTGTTCGGTCAATGTAATCTCTCCGCCAACGCGGAAATCCAGACTCTCTTCTTTGTATTTTATCAGCGAGGCGCTCAGCATGATCGGCAGATGCTCGAGGACTTTTGAGAAACCGAGCTGAGCGCTCAATGGCAGCTCGTCCTTGGTATCGATGAAGGCACTGGTGGTGGAGCCGACGTTAAATACTGCAAGCCCCAGGTTCAGTTGCTTCTGCGGAAATGAAACCATGACGCCGCCATCAAAGGCGACAGCAGTTTCGGTAAAATTGTCAATCTGAAATCGAATATATTTGGCAGAGCCGCCCAGCGACAGGTTCTTTAAAATGCTCTTTGCATAGGTTGCTGACAGCACGAGCCCGTTGGCGCCAAAATCACCGGTTGGCTCATTGTCTTCATTGCGACCGTCAAAAGAGCCAAAATCGATAAAATTCAGCGCAACTGCACCGGTAGCATTTGCAAACGGATGCGCATAAGCGAGAAAACCCGACTGAAAATCCAGCAGATGATTCAGGTAGGAAAGCGTGCCGTGCCGGTTTTGAATAGTCGAGACGCCGGCTGGATTGTAAGCAATATTGTGAATATCTCCGGGCACAGCTACAAACGCCCCACCCATTGCGGATGGCCGCGCCCCAACCAGAGTACGCAGAAAATCGTAGCCAACGGCCGTCTGCGCAGACAAGTCCTGCGTTACAAGAACAGCAACACACAACAAAATGGGATACATCTTTTTCATAACCACACCGAAATTTATCGAAAACTGACCCGCCAAATTAAGAAGAAAGGTCTATAAAAGCAAGGGAAAATAAACCGGGGGATTGCACAGTTTGAACGGGGGAGATGGCAAGCGCCGGAGGCGTGCGGACCCTAAAAAAAGAAAGAGCCACCTGTCGGAGTCGAACCGACGACCTGCGCATTACGAGTGCGCCGCTCTGGCCATCTGAGCTAAGGTGGCGTCAAAAAACACGCATAAATATAATAAATGAGGCAGAAAATGCAAGCTTTATTTGGGCGCCCCGGCTTCAATCATCCCCGGATTCAATCTCTTCGTCGGGGATGTTTGCCAGCAAGGCAACAACCCAGCGCGTACGGTCAAATCTGGCACACGCGTTGACGATGCCGATGGTAAGCGGCACACCGAGCAACGCTCCGGGGATGCCCCAGAGCCATCCCCAGAAGATGACAGATAAAACGACGACAAACGGCGACAGCGAAAGATGTCTGCCCAGCACACGCGGTTCAAGCCAGTTACCGAAAAAGAACTGCATCCCGGAAACAACCACCAGCACAAGTAAGGACTTTCCTATGCTATCAAATTGTAAGAAAGCGAAAATGCTGATCAAAGTGGTGGAGATAATTGAGCCTAAAGAAGGAATGTAGTTGAGTAGAAACGCGATGAGTCCCCAGATGAGCGCAAAGTCCAGATCGACCAGCCAAAGAAACGTACCAACCGTGATGCCGGTGACGGTGCTGATCTCACTTTTGGTAAGGATGAATCTTTGTAGCTGCTCAGCAATCGCTTCGAATGAATCATGAATCTTGGCGCTTGTCGCCTTATTAAAATGGTGCTCGAGTCTGACGCGAAACCGGCGGATTTCCAGCAATCCGAATAGCAGGATGAGCAGGGTCAAACCGATAAATGTAAGAAACGAATAGAGTTCCAGAAAGCCTCTACCTATAAAACTCAGTATGCCATCCAGGGAAGTATTATCTATCTGTCCGTTGCTTGCCACCGACAGCCCATGTGATTCAGCCCATGAACGTAATTTCCCGAGAGTATTTTCGATTTGAGCAGAGTATTCCGGCGTCTTTTCGATTATTAGATTTGCACTCAAGACCAGCGCGCCCATGAAAATGCCAAGGGCTAACAAAAACACCAGAAGCGTGACTACAAACGCCAGCCAATCGGGCATCCGCCGCTCCAGTCGGGTTTGCAGCGGCCATGCCAGGACGGTAAGGAAAATGGCAAACGTGAGCGGCATGGTCACGGGACGGGTTATCTTCAATCCACCCAATACCAACAACACCAGGATGGCTGTCAAGAGAGACCGATTTGCCTGTCCTTTGAGCACGACTCACCACTATGTTTGTTTCGCCCGGATTTGCCTTCGCCCGATACTTAGACATCTGGCTAGGCGCATTCACAGGCGGGCTTAGAAAGTTATTTTGCCACGAGGGCAATCTCTCGCGCCTCGAACTCCGACTCCGACTGGCGGCTTGGTTTAAGATGAAATTGCAGGATATGGTCGCGGTTCGGCAAAGCCGACAGGTCTATCCGGTCGTCTGAAATCTCACTCGCATGAAAATAGGCTGTATTATAGGGTGAGCCTTCCAAACGCGGGTCTACATCCCAGAGCCCGGCGCCAATGCCTTTTAAGAAACGCAGAAATCCGAACTTTTTTTCCTGGTTAAAATAATAGCACACACCGCGCACCAATGAGCCGACTTTCCCCCATTGCTCATCGGCATTCTGGCTGATAGGCTGCAAATTCGGAATGAGATAGCCGGAGATATACATGTCTGCTTCCCGCCGCAATTCGGTGGACACGTTGTCAAAAGCTACAATCTCGACACGGCAGCCGCTGTTTTGCAAAGCACGGACGACGCGGGTGAAGTCGCCGTCTCCTGTTGCCAATAACACTCGGTCAAGTTTGTCGGATTGCAGCAAGGCATCCACTGCCATATCCAGATCAGAGTTTGCCTTGCCCACCGGATTGCCGGTGTCGTCCATAT
>CAZVSL010000068.1:13455-16600 GCA_964629935.1 uncultured Calditrichaceae bacterium
ATATGTTTGAGAATAACCTTAAAGCCTTGCTCTCTCAGCTTGTCATGAAAATTGTGCTGCCCCCTTGAATAACTCTCGTCACGTCTCGCGCGCTCAGCATCATATCTGAGATAAGCATTGAGCCTTACCGGAATCGCAGAACCGCGGCAGGCGAAGTTTCTGAGTACATCATACTGCATGCGATTGCCGCCGTTCATAGATATGTTAGCCACGTCAACGTAGACGCCCACACGTAAATTTTCAACTTGATTTCCCATATTAAAACATCTCCATATTTAGACAAAGATAACGATAACGCGGACCTAAGTCAACCAATACGAGTAGTGAGTTGCCATGGCTGGCCATTGCCATCGACCTTTGGTACACGCCGACCAGTCCTGCAAGCTTCACCTTAAACACTCATGGATAAGAAGGCACACCTTGCTTGACTTTGCAAAAATATGTTGCTAAATCGAGATAGAAAATCTGGCTTTCTTTGCCGCAAAGTAATCGCCCGGATTGATACCAAACGCCCTCGCCTTCATCAGGGAAGTCATGTGTAAACGAATTATACCTGAACCTGCCAATTCCTGCGCAGAACCTGCGGCACACGTTGCAATGAACTACCCGCGGTACGATACGATCCAACTAAATATGGGAGCGAAAAGTGAAAATCTTATTCATTGGCGGCACCGGCACGATCAGCTCAGCATGCGCCCATCTGGCTGCGGAGCGTGGCATGGAGCTTTGCCTGCTCAATCGCGGTCAGACACAGCGCGCAATGCCGGAAGGCGTGGAACATCTGACCGGAGAGATGCGGAACAAAGATGCGATAAGGCAACTGCTTGGCAAGCGAGAATTCGACGTAGTCGTCGACTGGATAGCTTTCACCGCCGAGCACATCGAAACCGACCTCCAATTGTTTCAAAATCGCACGGCACAATATATCTTCATCAGCTCGGCCTCGGTCTATCAGACACCGCCGGCGTTTCTGCCGGTCACGGAGTCCACGCCCCTGAGCAATCCCTATTGGAAATATTCTCAGGACAAGATCGCATGCGAGCAGCGACTCATGCAGGCATTCCGTCAGGATGGCTTTCCGGTCACAATCGTACGGCCCTCGCATACTTATGATTACACGCGACTACCAATTCCAGGACAGTTTACCGCGATCAGTCGCATGCGCGCAGGCAAGCAGATTATCGTTCACGGTGACGGTACTTCGTTATGGACATTGACGCATCAGCGTGATTTCGCCAAAGGATTCGTTGGTCTGCTGGGCAATTCACACGCAATTGGGGAGTCCTTTCACATCACTTCTGATGAAATCCTAACCTGGAACCAGATAGTCGAGATTCTGGCTCGGGCTGCGGGAGCGGAAGCACGAATCGTGCACATCCCGTCAGACCTTATCGCCGCCTTTGATGCCGAATGGGGCGCCGGCTTGCTGGGCGACAAGGCACACAGCATGATCTTCGACAACAGCAAGATCAAGCGACTTGTGCCCGACTACGCCGCGACCACACCCTATTCCCGTGGCGCCAAAGAGATTTTAGCATGGTTTGATGCTAAGCCGGAACGTCAGGTTGTGGACGATGAATTAGACCAATTGATGGACCGGATCATCGCTGCGTATGAATCTGTCTGGCCGGGCGCAAAAGGAAAATGAAGTGGTAGACTTATCCTATTCCAAAGCCCTAAAATAAAAAACCGCAGGTCCTTAAAGAACCTGCGGTCAGTCTCCCACATCTAAGGTAAGATGTATTTGGTAGGACTGGCAATATAAGGAAACAGAAGATTATGTGCAAGAGTTTTTTTGGAAAAAGGACAAAAAAAAGCACCAAAAAATTGGTGCACTTGGATTACCTTAACGGATTCGCCAGAAAGTGTGGCCAGGCCCAGAATCGAACTGGGGACACACGGATTTTCAGTCCGTTGCTCTACCGACTGAGCTACCTGGCCGGCTGCGGTTGTGAGAAGCAGGAATGCAGCTCCCTCCAAAAAAGACTCACCAAATATAGAGGATTAAACTTAAAAGTCAAGGGCTTTCTCAATGTGCTTTCGCGAGGCGTGGCATCCTGTATTTCAGTTCCTTCATTATTCATTACTGGATAATTGTGTTAAAGTGTTTACGTGTTGGCGCTAACGCTTTCCTTCAATTTAACACACAAACACTTTTAGAATCCAAACATTTGCGGCACGATGAGCGTGAGTACCGGCACATAGGTGATGATCAGCAAGACCAATATCATCGCGAAGAAAAAGGGCAGCAAATGCCGGATGATATTGGTTATGGTCGTGTTGGCGATGCCACATCCGACAAACAGACACGATCCCACCGGCGGTGTACACAATCCAATGCAAAGATTCATGATCATCACAATGCCGAAGTGAATGGGATGCACGCCCAGTCCTTCTACAATCGGCAGGAAAATGGGTGTAAAAATGAGAATGGCGGGGGTCATGTCCATGAACGTGCCGACAAACAGAAGCAGGACATTGATGATGAGCAGAATCACGAACTTGTTGGTACTCAGCCCGAGCAAGGTGGCGCTGATGTCCTGGGGAATGTTCTCAAAGGCCAGCGCCCAGGACATGGCCATAGAAGTGCCGATAAGCAGCATGACGACAGCGGTCGTGATACCGCACTCCAGAAGAATCTGCGGAATTTCCCTAACTTCGACCTCACGATACACAAAGACAGACAAAATGAAGGCATAGAGAACGGCTATTGCTGAGGCCTCGGTGGCAGTGAAATAGCCCGCCAGAATGCCGCCCAGTACCAATACCACCAGAAACAACGGCGGCAACGCCACCACAAATTTTACCATCGCTTGCCGGAGCTTGAACGTAACTCCCTTGCCATAGTTGCGCCGGATCGAGGTGACACCGCTCACCAACATCAACGCAAGTCCGATAAGAATGCCGGGCACAAAGCCTGCCAGAAAAATCGCAGCAATCGATACCGCGCCGCCGGTTGCAAGGGAGTACACGATCATGACATTGCTGGGCGGAATCAGCAGGCCGGTGGTGGCCGCTGTGATGGTAACCGAGGCATTGAAGTCGCGGTTGTAGCCAGCTTTGTTCATCAGCGGGATCATGAAGCCGCCGACACTGGAGACGGCGGCAACCGCTGATCCGGAAATGGAGCCAAACAGCATACAGG
>CAZVSL010000069.1:0-9550 GCA_964629935.1 uncultured Calditrichaceae bacterium
TGACTGCGGCGATGACAAACAGGATGATGAGCACTGCAACATACCTGTTTTCGCTCCTTCTCAAGCCAAACATCCCTAGCGGTCTCCCATGGCGATCTGGCGGCCAAACTCGGTGAACTGCTGTTGCACCTGCCCGAAGAGCCGGTCATCAACCGGAAATTCGCCGTACCAGATGTTTTCGAAGATATAAGTTAGCTTTGCAAACGGCTGGCGCAGGTTACTGCCGTGTAGTTCTGTCACATAGTCATAATTGGTCTTTTCAGGTTTCCAGGATATGTATCCGGTTTGTGAAAGCTGCTTTAAGGTCTTTAGATAGAGCATACGTATGGCGCGGCGGTAATGTCTTTGCGTCACCGCCTCTGCAATAAGCGCCTGAAAGTCGATAGCCTCGATGTCCCGTTCCATTTCATGAGATTCAGGCTTTTTTGTGCCAGAGGGAAAGAACATGCGGTGCATACGAGTTCTCAGAAGACGCGAGATGACCAGCAGGGTCGCCGCTCCAACGAGGACGTATGGCAGAAGACGCCATATTGGTCGCATTGACTCTGAGGTCAGAATCCGATAGACAATGCTCATGAACCAGTGATGCAGTCGCTGCCAAAAGCTGGTCGCCTTCGGTGGTGTGCGGTCATAGTTGAAGGCGGGATCGTTGCGGTAGCGAGCCAGAGTCTCTGCCGCAATCGTGCGTACGTTTACGCCGGAGGCGTCGTGGCGCAGTTGTTTGGTTTGTTTGTTTTCTGTTTGGAGCCGTTCAGCCGGCCAGTAAAATGGTTCTGACGTGACGTGGGAAAGCGCTGCTGCCAATCCTGAGTCCGGCGGCGCCGTGAAAGTTGCGAACACGCCGGACGTTGCAAGCGCGAAAATGATAGCTTTGAGGCGCCACCCCGAATGACCGCGTGTAGAAAACAGCCGGCTCACGCTTCATGTTCCCCTATCTGCTCAATTTCCTGCAGCAGGCCTACGCCTTCTTTACGCTCAACCAGGTTGAAGTATTGAAACGCAAGTGCGACCAGGTGAATGCTTTGCAGCAGATAGCCTGCCACCATGATCACGAGCATGAAAATCAAATAAATCATGTCGTTTGATGAGCTCATTGTTTCCGGATTAGGATCGTTGAAACCGACGACGGCCATCAGAATGTAAAATGGCATGTATATTATCATCATCAGAGCCATCTGAATAAGTGCGATGACGAGGATAATGCCAAATGTCTGCCACCAGTAATTCTTGATGAGATCGCGGGAGCGTCCGATGGCATCGAGTGCGCCCAACTTTTCGACCGCAACGACAGCATAAGTCAGGGAGAAGGCAATGGCCAGATAAATGCCCGGGATGACGCAGAAAATATAGCCAGCCAGCACAGCCAAACCGGCGACAATACCTGCGACCACAAATTTGCCGAGGTTTCCCAGTATGCCGCTGATAATATCTCCGACTTCGAATGCGTCTTTGCCTTTCTCAACATAAAGCGCGATATATTGGTATACAACCGCGGCCATGATCATAAAGGCCACCGCGCTGACCACCATATTGGCAAAATAGCCAGTCAGGAAGGTCGCTGATTCCGGGTTTTCCTGGAATGACAGCATCTGCTTGTACCAGCGCGAAAAGATGAAGGCGGTGATGATTATGAACGGTCCGGCGATAAAAAGCAGCGCTTTTGTAAATGAAGCAAAATTTTGCCGAATGAATGAGAAAGTTGCATTGACTATTTCGCTGAACTCCCGCGCCTGACGAAAGTTTACAGCTTGCGTGGTATCCATGCTTCCTCCTCCGGAGTTATGGTTGATTATTCTCTGCGCGCATTGCGCGTTTAATTCGAGGGTTTGCGGGCTGCTGGCTGCGCCTGGCAAGATATCGTGGATAGACAAGGACGTACAGAATAAAGCAAGCGAGCAAACAGAAGATGATGAAAAGACTGACGGCCGTTGGCATCTGGTTGTGCCGCGTGACATAAGCCTCCAGGAATCCGGCCGCTATGAAAAACGGCAGCATACCCACCACGGTTTTCAGGCCTTTACGCGCCCCGAGCACAAAGGACTGCTTGCGCGTGTATGTTCCCGGAAACAAAATGCTGTTTCCCATAACCAAACCAGCGGCTCCGGCTACCACGATGGCTGGAATCTCCAGCGAGCCGTGAATCCAAATCGTCTTCAAGGCGACGCCCAGGACATCGGTCTGGTAGAACAACGCGTGAAACGCACCGAGCATGACGCCGTTTTGAAAAAGGATGTAGCCCGTCCCAAATGAAAGCAGTACCCCCATGGCAAAGGCGTAAAAGGAGACAAAGACATTGTTCACCGTGATGCCCACAAACATATCGATGCCGTACATTTTCTTATAGACCGCCATGGGATCCTGGTTTTCGATATTCTCGAGCGTCATGTTGACATAGGTGTCGCCGAGAATCAATCGCACGTAGGTGTCATCATACAGGGCGGACAGCGCGCCGATCATGGCTGCCAACATCAGGATGGTGAAAGAGAGCAGTATCTCTTTTTGTATGGTCGCCAGCACGTGCGGATACTCCGAAGTGAAGAAACGCAGCAATCTTCCCTGTCTTTCCCGCTTGTTGTGATAGAGGCGCTGATGCACTCTGGCGGTCAGAGTGTTCAGGTAGCTTGTGGTTTTGCTCCCGGGGTAGAACGTTTTTGCATAGGCGAGATCGTCCGTCAGTTGCACGAAGAAATCTGCCAGCAAATCCGGGGCAAGGGTCTTTTTGCCTGCCAGATGCGCTTCGATCTTTTTCCAGTTGTCAGCATTTCGTTTGAGAAACGTGATTTCGCGCATGTCAGCTAAGTTACAGAATGATCTGTGTTAA
Organism: uncultured Calditrichaceae bacterium; assembly: GCA_964629935.1. Classification (GTDB taxonomy): domain Bacteria; phylum Zhuqueibacterota; class Zhuqueibacteria; order Oceanimicrobiales; family Oceanimicrobiaceae; genus CAZVSL01. The sequence goes on from CAZVSL010000069.1 coordinate 2,822, forward strand.
GTTGACAGCCACAACGGAGCTTGTTGAATCAGGATTTCCATTACACTTGGGAGCCAGGGTGTTCGAACGCACGATTCGCACTTTCATTGAATCTAGTGTTTTGTGGTATTAATACAACTTTTTTTTCGCTTGCAGGAATTACCGCGTCGCGCTTTGAAGACCGAGGTCTCCCAGTGACGGCTCTTCCGGCGCATAGGCTGTCGATATTTGGCGGAACAAGAATGTCTGGCTCGAATATAGCGTAAGCCGCAGCATCGCACGCAGGACCATAAATAACTGCTGCAGCAAGAATAGCGCAAGAACGACGAATCCGTTTGGCGCATACAGTGCATTCGCCAGTGGGTAGTACGCGGCAAGCAGTGCGGCGCCAATCACGTATAGAGATAAAGCCAGACCGAAAGTTCGGCCAAAATGTGCAAACACAAACCGTAGTGCTTGCCACAGCGCCCGGCGCATCCGTGTCTCATCGGTGATGACGACGTGGATGCGAGCGTAGTCCAGAACCAGGCCGAAGAGCAGAATGCCAATCGCACGCAGGCCGAATTGCACCCAGGCGCCCCAATAGCTGATGTATTCGTACGGATCGCCTCCGAACAGCAGACGTTGGACGCCGGTTTCGACGAAGTGCAGGCAAAGAAACAGCCCCAGCAGCGGCAGACTCAGCAACGCCAGCCGCACAAATCGCCCAAAGTAGGCGCCGGCATTGCGCCAGAACGCCTGGCTTGAAAAGGCCTGCTGCCCAGCAAAAATGGCGAAAGCGCCTGCGGACAAAAACAGGATCACAAGCCAGAAGACGATGGGCACGAACAGGAATAGCATCTTATAGGTTGATATCACACCCGGATAGTTCTTTATGAACTCGAAGATTAGGTTCATGTCAAAGCGTCCGGCCAGAATCGTCCCCATCAGCCGCTGGCTGACAAAATCAGTCAGCGCCGCCCGCAACGGTAACAAGAGTACAAGCCCGAAGAGCAGATTCACGAAATAAAAGAGCAGCAGCATACGTTTGTTCGCCCACACTTGCGCCAGACCCCTGGATAAGCTTACGATAATCATAGTTCTTCCGGTGTTAATTTTCCCTAGCTTAGGTTTGAATTTGACCCAAATTGAGCGATTCATGCAAGGAAATCTTCACCAATGGGTTGTATGAAGGGTGTTCACGCTTTAGCGTGCAATTCCCGCCGCCCGGGCAAGCTGAAGCTTGAACACCGAACCACCCCGCACAAGAGAATCGCTCGATTCAGGTTTGAATTAACTGAATTTCGGCTACTACGGCTGCATGAGTTCGAGACCTGCGGCGGCCAGGTTCAGAAAATCAGGCTGATCCAGCAGGAATTGCATCCAGAACAGCCAGCGCGCTGAGAGCTTGTTTATACCCAAACTCTGGTTTTCGATGGTCTTGCTGTTGTTGGTGAAGTTAAGGTCGAGGGGTATCTTGCGCTCAGGATCGACAGTTGCCGACACCAATTGGGCATCTTTGGTGTAGCGAAATTTTTTCCAAAGGGCTTTGCCGTCCCAGGTTTCGCGAATGACCTCGCCATCTTCAAAAACGACCTCTATCTCAACCGGAAATTGAACGGCACCAAGCCGGCGCACATTGACGCCGCTGTAGTACAAAGTGGGTTGTTCCTGTTCTGCGATATCTGTGCTCTCTGCTGCGGAGGTGTCTGTCGCGCCATCAGTGGCTTGTAAGGCTGCAGATTCCCCTGCAACCGCTGCGCTATTTGTTGTATCAAGCAGGCTGAGCGCGCTGTCGGATGAGGCGGTCGACATAGTGTAATCGAATCCGCGCGGCGGCCTGGTCGGTCTGGTAAAGACGTGTGTGACAGAGTAATCCAGCTCGGCCCGCGTATAAAACGCCTGCTGAAAGAACCAGTCGAGATTTTGACCCGCCACTTCGTTGACGATGGCAAAAAAGTCTTCGCTGGTTGGATGTTTGAAACGCCAGCGTTCCACATAGGTGCGCATCACTTTGCGCATGAGCTCTGCGCCCAGGTAGTTCTGCAACGTGGTCAGAACAAGGCCGGCCTTGGCGTAGGAGTTAACACCATAGCTGCCGGCAGAGTAGAATTCCCATGCCTTACGCATGATGGGATCGCGGTCGCCTGCCAGGATCACGGATGCACGGTTCATCTGAATGAAGTCAAGCTTGACGCCGAGAAAATCCATAAAATAGCGCACGGGACCGTCAGGCCTGCCGGCGATCTGAATATCCGTATAGGTGTTGATGCCTTCGTCCAACCAGCTTTCCTCGAATTCATTGGAGGCGAGCATGTGATACCAGTAGTTGTGGCCAAACTCATGGATGATGACATGTTCCACAAGTTTTATGCCTTTCGGCGAGCCATAATGCGTGCCTGTGGTGATGAGCGTTGGATATTCCATGCCGCCGGTTGCGCCGGCGCCCCGCCGGGGGTCGACGATAGTCAAATTCGGAAACGGATAGTCGCCATACCAGCTCTGAAAGGTTTCGATGGCGTAACGGGCTGCACCCAGATGACGCTCGGCCTGACCGAGATGGTCAGGCTGCAACATCAGCCGGATGTCGACGTCATCCGCGCGTTGGTTGAAAACCAAAAATTCCGGGCTGGCTGTCCATGCGAAGTCGTGCACATCTTCAGCGTGATAAAAATGAGTCGCGCCGCCATTCGGATTGTCTGTCACTTCGACTTCGATGCCCGTGGCGCCGACGATATAATCTTCGGGCACGGTTATGCGCACATTGTAGACCCCGAAATCAGCGAAGAATTCTGACTCGCTGTGGAATTGATGCGTGTTCCAGCCTTGTTTGGTGTAGACTCCGATTTTAGGGAACCACTGCCCGGCAAATACATATTCTTTCTTCCCTCCGGTACGTGCGATGGCAGGCTCCGGAAGTTTGGCGTCAAAATCGATTCGGACGACAAGTGAGTCGCCCGGCGGCAGCGGCCGGGGCAGGGGTACGGCAAAGACTGACCTGTCCTGCTCGTTGCCATCGTCCGGCTGGATAAAGGCAATTTCAGAAGTAAGATCGAACGCCGCCTGCATCATGCTGTCGGCGGCCTCAGGCCAGAGCACGCCTTGTGTTGCCGCCCGACTGCCATACGCCAACTTAAGACTACGTACATCGATGTAACCCCAGCCCGCATCTGAGACCTGATGGCCGCGATGCCGGCCGTTGCTGTCTTTCATGAAGGTGGATTCTGTGTTGCGAAAGCCATTCAGGTACAGATGGAATTGCAATTCCCCGATTGCGTTCTGGCTTTTGTTATGCCAGACGAGCACCTGCCGACCGTCAAGGCGTTTGCTGTCCGGTCCCAGGCGTACATCGATGTTGTAGTTCGCGATGCGCGGGCTGAGCGGTTGCGGGAAAAGAGTCGGCGCCTGCTGAGCGGCGGCGAATTGGCTGGCCAGGGCCACACAGAGAAGGAGCAGTAAAAAGCGCAATCCCCATTGCAATCGCATGTCAAGATGCCTCCTTTGAGAAATAGTTTTAGCTAAATTATGCATGAATTTGCCGTGTGGCGGAGACAGCTAAGTTGTCCCGTCTGAACACGGCGGCAAGCTAATCCATGCCTCATGGTTTCCCAGCATAACGACATCTGGGCGAAAAAAAAGCCGCCTTGCAGGTGTTTGCAAACCGGCCTTTTCGCAAGATCAGATTCCTTTGCTGATGTCCGGGAAGTCAGACAGCTTCCGGCTTATGTTCATGCTCAAGCACAACTTTAATACGATCAAATGCCCATTCGATTTCATCTTCTGTGATGACCAGTGGCGGCGCGAAACGGATAACGTTCTCATGGGTCTCTTTGCACAGCAGGCCCTCCTCTTTCAGGACTTCGCAGTAGGGCCGGGCTTTGGTATCCAGCTCAACACCTATAAACAGTCCTTTGCCACGGATATCGACAATGCGCGGGCAGTCGATGGTTTTGAGCTTTTGCATGAACAGCTTGCCCATGTTGTAGGAACGCTGCACCAGCTCTTCCTCGATGATGACGTCCAGGGCAGCGAGGGCCACGGCGCATCCGAGCGGATTGCCTCCGAAAGTGCTGCCGTGGTCGCCAGGCGTAAACACACCAAGTACGTCCTTGCGCGCCAGCACAGCAGAGACCGGCATGAAGCCGCCGGAGAGCGCTTTGCCCACGATGACAGCATCCGGGCACACGTTTTCATATTGATAGGCAAACAGCTTACCGGAGCGTCCCAGTCCGCTCTGGATCTCATCAAGCATAAACAGGATGTTGTTTTTCTTGCAAAGTTCATCTGCGCGTTTGAGATAGCCTGCCGGAGGAATCAAAATGCCGGCCTCACCCTGGATTGGCTCGACCATGAAAGCGCAGGTGTTGGCTGTAATAGCCTGTTCGAGCGCCTCGGCATCTCCGAAAGGAATAACCTTAAAACCCGGGGTAAACGGGCCGAAGCCATCTTTGTATTGCTCCTCGGTTGAAAAGCCCACGATAGTGGTGGTGCGGCCATGAAAATTGTTGGCGCAGACAATGATTTCAGCCTGATCTTTGGGGATGTTCTTGTGTGTGTAGCCCCACTTGCGCGCTGCCTTGACAGCGGTTTCGACGGCTTCGGCGCCGGAGTTCATGGGCAGAACCATTTCCATGCCGGAGAGCGTCCCCAGCTTTTCGCAAAACAGCGGCAGCTTGTCGTTGCGAAATGCCCGCGAAGTCAGCGTAACCTTACGCGCCTGTGCCTGAAAAGCTTCCAGTATTTTCGGGTGACAATGACCCTGATTTACGGCTGAGTAGGCGCTCAGGCAATCCATATATTCGTTGCCCTCAACATCATAAACCCACACGCCTTCAGCGCGAGCAATGACGATATCGAGGGGATGATAGTTATGTGCACCGTATTTGTCCTCCAGCGCGATGAATTCTTGCGTTGTTTTTGGCACCACATGTCTCCTTGATCTTTTTTGTTAATACTTACAGACAAAGCATTCGGAAATATGATGCAGGAAACTAATATTTTTGGGCGTGGATGTCAACAGCAAAGATGGGGCGGTGTTTGAATAATAGAGGATGGAAGATAGAGGGGCCCCCAGAGCCTGTCGAAGGCGCCGGATTTCCAAACGAAAATCAAATTTAACAAATTTAGCCTAAACTCTCATGCGGTGGCCGGCAGTTGGATAACGAATTCGGTGAACTCACCATCGCGGGTGTCGAAGTAAATCTCGCCGCCGTGCTCTTGCACGATGATTTCGTAGCTGATGGAGAGCCCCAGGCCTGTTCCCTGTCCCGCCGGCTTGGTGGTAAAGAACGGCTCGAACAATTTTTCGCGCACGTCTTTTGGCACGCCGTTGCCGTTGTCCTTGATCCGAATCTGGGCGCCGCCATCCTGCGTTCCCTGCGTGCTTACCAATAGCGTGGGCGTGAAGATGTTGTCATCGCTGTTCTGCCTCTTTTTGTGTGCCGCGTAGAACCCGTTGGTGATGATATTCAGAAAAACACGGCTGATATCCTGCGGCACCACATCGACCTTGCCCAGTGACTCATCAAATTGCGTCTCTATTCTGATGTTGAATGATGAGTCCTGCGCCCGCATGCCGTGGTAGGCGAGATTGAGGTCTTCCTCCAGCACGGCGTTCAGGTCGGTGGGCTGGCGCTCGCTGGCGTTTCCTCTGGAGTGCTGCAACATGCTTTTCACGATGCTGTCGGCGCGCTTGCCGTGCTCGTTTATTTTTCTGGCGTTTTGCTCGAGGTCAGCCAGGATTGCCTCGAGATTCTCCAGGTCCGGCTCTGCAAACTTGTCCCTTTGTTTCTCGAGATCTTCCTTTAATTCAACAACCAGCTCGGTGGACAGCTCAGCAAAGTTGTTGACAAAATTCAACGGGTTCTTGATCTCATGGGCTATGCCGGCTGTGAGCTGCCCGAGCGATGCGAGTTTCTCCTGGGTGAGCAATTGTTGCTGCGTTGCCTTCAGGTTTTGCAGGGTGGCGTCAAGCTCGCGGTAAGTCTCAGCATTATCGAGGGCGATGGCCGTATAGGTTGCCAGATTTCGTAAGATGTTCAGGTGATACTCTGTGTACGCATTTTTGTTGAAGCTCTGGGCTGTGATCACGCCCATTTTCTTGTCTTTGTATGTGAGCGGTAGATAGAGAACCGAAAGCGCATACCCACCCTGAACCGGAAGTTGCAGCTCATCAAAGTAGTTGCTGTATTCTGCATCGTAATCGTTGATAACCATTTCTTTCTGATTCTTGAAGCACCACACGCCCGGACGATTTGCATCACCCAGGGAGTTATAAAACAGCGGCAGAGTTTTTCCCTTTTCCTTCGTGGCCGGAAAATCGATACGGTCTTCTTTTTCGTTGTAGATTCCGATGCCGAACACGGCAGCATCCATGAGTGCATTGACGTGTTCGTAGACCGTATCGATGACGTTCTTTATGGAGAGAGAGGCGGTAATGTCCCGGCCAATCTCACTCAGCAGCTCGACATTTTCTTTTTGCTTTTCCAGCTCGGCCGTTCGTTCCCGCACAGCGATTTCAAGCTCACGCCGGCGCGCCTCGATGGTGCGGGTGGCCTCCTGTACCAACTTCTCATGCAGCAAGGCGTTTTCAATCGCCAGCACAGCCTGTGAAGCTACTGAGGTGAGCAGCTTCAGCTCACCGGCCGTGTAGGCGACCGGCGTTTCACTCACCAAAACAATGACACCTTTGGCTTTCTCTTTGACTTTGAGAGGCGCACAGATGAGAGAGCTTATGGCGTCCTCTTTCTCGCTTCGTCGTGAATCTGAGCG
>CAZVSL010000069.1:9560-11363 GCA_964629935.1 uncultured Calditrichaceae bacterium
TGACGATCTCGGCCTGGCCGTTTGCCGCGATCGTACCGATAACGCCTTCTCCTAACTTTCGTCCGCCCGGAACATGCTCATCGCCGAACGAAGCGACGGGTTCGAGCATACGGCTTCCTTCATCGAGCATAAGAACCGCACCAGCAGTTGCCTGAATGAGCTGCCCGGCTTGCTCGATGGCCATGGACGCAACCGTCCCGATTTCCAGCGAGGCTGCCAGCTTTTCCGAGAAGTTGTAGATGAGGTTAAGCTCGCGGTATATGCTAAGCACTTCGTTGCCGAGCGTCTTCTTTTCGGCCTCTTTGCCAATCAGATGCGCCAGCAGTCCTGCCACGGCTTCGGCTTTCTCGCCGCCAAAGACCCAGCCCAGATTTTCTCCCTCGAACATCACCGCGAATTTTGTTGCGCCGTTCTTACCAGTGTTACCGAGCAGCAAGCGGCCTTGTGCGTCCTCGACTCCAATAGACTGATCCAGAACGTCGATGAGGTTTGCGATAACAGCCACGGCTTCTTTGTTCTTGCCGATCAAGCTTTTGAGACCCAAGCGTGCCATTTGTTTTTCGCCTTGTTTGAATTCTTGTTTTAGACTCCCAGCACCTGCTTCGCCTTTGCCAGCAGCTCATCCGGATCAAAGGGCTTGGTCATATAGAGATCAGCACCTACTTCCTGCCCTTTTTGTTTATCGAACTCCTGCCCCTTGGCCGTCAGCAGCACAATATGGACCTCCTTCAGCCCGAGCTTATTTTTCACAGTATCGCACACATCAAAGCCGCTCATTTTAGGCATCATGACGTCGAGGAAGACGAGGGTTGGTTTTTCCGCTTTGATGGTTTCGAGGGCTTCTTCGCCGTTGCTGGCAGTCAGTAATTCCACGCCGTCGTCCTCGAGGTCTTCCAGAGTTTGACTGATGAGCATCCTGAGGTGGGCTTCGTCGTCAACGATGAGTATTTTTTGATCCATGAATATCTCCTTATGCAAGATGTTAAGTAAGTCATTTCTTGAATTATTCGTCTCAGCATAGTCGCCCGCGCTAATGCACGGTGCTAATAACATGTTTTTTATATCATTAATCCCGTCCTTCAGGGCGGGGAAAAATAGCGCGCAGACAAACCTCTAATAAGCCCTTTAGGGCTTTTTGGATAGCCCCCGCTCACATCAGAGTGCTCCTTTCCCACCGATGGATCCGGTGGGGTTTCTATCCGATTCGGGGCTGGCCCAAAAAGGTACCAATGCTGTCATTGCGAGCGCTTCTCAGCGAACGTAAACGTGATATCCTTGCCGATTACTCCCTCTGAATTTTCGTTCTGAACAAACAAAAGATACTCGCTCCCTCCAAAGGCAAAGGGCGATATTTACCGCGGTAATGTAACTACAAACTCCGTAAATTCTCCTTCTTTTGAATCCATCCGAATCTCGCCGTTGTGCTCCTGCACCACAATATCATAACTGATAGAAAGCCCCAACCCCGTGCCTTGCCCGGTGGGCTTGGTGGTAAAAAACGGCTGGAAGATTCTATCGCGGATGTCTTCCGGGATGCCACTACCGTTGTCGTGGATACGGATTTCTACTTTGCCGTCGATATTGATGGTTTCTGCTGTCAATCGGGGTGAGAAATTTTTATTATTTTGTTGTTTTTCATGCGTGGCATTAAAGCTATTGGTGATAATATTTAAGAACACCCGGCTGATATTCTGCGGTACGCATTCAACCATCGCAAGATTGGCGTCGAACTTTTTCTCGATGGCCGTGTTAAAGGAGGCGTCCCTTGCGCGCATGCCGTGATAGGCCAGGTTGAGGCTTTCG
>CAZVSL010000069.1:11373-14889 GCA_964629935.1 uncultured Calditrichaceae bacterium
CAATCGACTGGCGTTCGCCGGAAGAGCCGCGTGAATGCTGCAGCATGCTTTTCACGATACCGTCTGCGCGTTTGCCGTGCTCGTTGATCTTCATTGTATTTTGCTCCAAGTCCGACAGAATCGCGAGGATAGAGTCTGCATCTTCTTTTTCAATTCTATCCGAGTTCTTTTCCAGCTCTTCTTTTAGCTCTTCAACCAATTCGGTTGACAATTCGGAAAAGTTGTTCACAAAGTTAAGCGGGTTTTTAATCTCGTGGGCAATGCCGGCGGTGAGCTGGCCAAGCGAGGCCATCTTTTCCGCCTGAATCAGTTGATTCTGTGTCTTCTTGAGATTTTCCAGGGCCGCCTCGATTTCCGCTTTCGCCGCTTCCAATTTCTGAAAATCTTCATAGCGCGCATAAGCAACGCCAAATGCATTTGCCAGCGCCTGGCCGATTTCAATTTCATCTTCGGAGAGCGCTGAGCTGCTGCCGATGTAGAGCATGCCCTGGGTAAACGGCACGAACTGCAGCGCCAGCTTCTCCGGCGCCTCCTGGCCTGCCTGGTATTGCTCCGCGCTTTCGATCAAGTGTTGCTCCATGATGGACTGGGTCCATTCCTGGAACTGCTGCCGGTTCCATTCTTCCCGATAGACTTTCCCCTGCTTCCAATGCTGCACCGTTTGCTCGACCAATGGCGTACTGTCGAATTTCAATTGCAGTGCGGCAACAGCCTGCCCGGAGGGCGTTGAGAGGTAAACATGCGCCTGCTCCGTAGCTTCGTCGATGATGAAAACCCCGCAGCGAAAAAAAGGTACGCCGAGGGTGGTCAGCTCGCGCCAGACCAGGGGCGTGATGATCTCAAGATCCTGCGCGGATCTCATGCTGGCAATCTCTCCGCGGACCCGGTCCAATGAGGCCTGTTTGGTAGCTTCTTTTGCCTGTGCTTCAGCTTTTTTAAGATCGAGAAAGCGTGTATACGTCTGATCGAACACATTGGTGAAACGCTTGAAAATGTCATGAGAATCGGGAACTTTTTCATAGGTGATGAACAAAAGAAACCCGTGGGTGAATTTGCTAAGATGATTGATCTGGTAGGTTGGAAGTGAAAGCCCGGCTTCCGCAAGATCCTCCAAAATTGGCTTCAATTGAGGGAGAGTTTTCATGAAATTGTAGTGACTTTCAATAGCTTTTCCTCCCAACTCCTGGGTAAAAAATGTTTCATTACTTTGGACAAAACGATACCACTCCAAAAATGAATCCTCCTCAGTGAAGGGAAGATGAAAAGGCCTTTGGAGGGTTCCTTCGCTGCTCATGATGCAGGTGCTTGACTTGCCGTTTTCCAATAAAATGCAATACCCGCAGCTCCAGGCCGGGATGCCCAGCGCCTGAACTTCCAAAAACAAAAGATTGGCTACTTCGGGCAGCTCCTCACTCGACTGCATGCCCATGGTGCGGGAACGGACTTTTTCGAGGGCAGCTTCGATCCTGGCTTCCCGTGCCTGGGCTTCGGCTTTTTGCAGATCGAGGAAACGGGTATAGGTCTGTTCAAATACTTTGGCGAAGCGAATAAATATATCATGTGCCTCAGGTTCAGGCTCTAAGGTGATAAATAACAGGTAGCCATATTTGAAGTACGCGACATGATCAATTTGACGGGCCGGAAAAGAATCTCCGGATTCTTTGACTTTCTTCAGGGCATCGCCGACAACCGGAAGCGTACATAAATAGTCGTAATGGGCAATACATTCCTCACCCGCAAATTCTTCTATATATAAGCTTTCTCCTCTTTGACCGGCGTCATAATAGCGTAGGAACACGTTTTCTCTCGGCACCTTATAAGCCTGAAGAATGCCGGATTCCGAGCTGAACCATTCGGTAGAATCATGCTCGCCATAGATGTTAAAAGCGCATCCCCAGGTTTTGATGCCTAAAGCTCTTACCTGAGCATCCAGGACTGCTGAGGCTTCAGCAAGTTCGTCGCTGTGCTGCATGGCCATGGTACGGGCACGTACCCGTTCTAAAGCCAATTCAATTTCAGCCTCCCGGGTTTGTTTTTCGGCTTTTTGCAGGTCGAGAAAGCGCGTGTAAGTCTGTTCAAAAACTCTGGTAAAACGCTTAAATATATCCCATGCTTCCGGATGCGGTTCCAGTGTGATGAACATCAAATGTCCCTGTGGAAAGAAACCACAATGCGTTACCTGATAGGTCGGCAATTCGAACCCGGACTGCACAATACCGCGCATAACTTCGCCCACTACCGGAAGGGTATCCATATACCGGTATGTTTCTGCCAGCGACTCCCCTTCGGATTCAAAAACCAAAAATTCCTCGCCTCTTCTTTTTGCCTCTCGAATGGTGGTAAAGAACAAGTCTTCCGTCAGCGGAATTTTGAGCGGAGGACCGATTTTACCGTCCGGACCGGGATTGTAACCGATAAAATAGCTGTCGTCATCGTACCACAAACTGAAACCACAGGACCAGGGGTGGATGCCCAAACCCTGAATTTGCTGAAAAAGCAGTTCTGATGTTTCCTTAAGTTCATCACTATGCTGCATGGCCATAGTACGTGCGCGAACTCGTTCCAATGCAAGTTCAATCTGTGCTTCTCTTGCCTGAGCTTCGGCCTGTTCGATATCCCGGAACCTGCGGTAGGCCAGCGAAAATACGTTGTGAAACCGTTTAAAAATATCCAGGCTTTCCTCATTCAGCGGCTGGTATAGGGTCAGTCCAAGCCCGCCGGGACCGATGGAATAGAAATGATAATCGGTAGAATCGGTCTCATCCAATAATGGGTCGGGAAACTGATTTTCTTGTTTACGCCATGCTCTAAATTCCTCAAATTCTTTACCGGCTAAATTTCCGGTAAAAAAACCGTCCGCCGATTCAAGCATCCGTTTTGCCATCTCAAGAACCACCGGGTTTTTGTGGTATTCCGTTATTTCGACGGTTTCTTTTTTGTAAGCGGTGAAGTACAGGTAGTTGTGATAGGTACCCTTTTCCTCGTTGATGATCACGGTCTGCACATTCCGGATGTGTTCCACCCCGAATTGCTGAAGCTGATCCGAAATGACGTGGCACACGTCCAGCATATCGTCCTGTTTGGTCATTCCCATGGCCACAGCCCGCACGCGTTCTATGGCGGCTTCAATTTCCAGCTCCCGGTTCTTTTGCTGAAGGTCGGCAGTTTGCTGATCGACAAGCTGCTGCAGTTTCTCCTTTTCTCGTTTCCACTCCTCCATGTGCCAGTGATCATTTTCCGTGTCTACAGGTGTGGAGCCATGCCAGTGTGTTAGTTTCCACTTGCTGTCCATGTATTCCATCACGCAGCTTATCCGCGCAAAGAAGGTATTGACTGCTTCAGGTGAGGATAGTGTCAGGGTCGCTTCTTCTACGATAAAAGCATTGTTGCCATCATTGGAAATTCGCGTGCAAATTCGCTTGCGATCAAGTGCGGGCTCCATGTTGCTCATCTGTTCATATTGGGATTTAAACAACTCGTCTAAATCAGTGAATGAAAGGATCTGTTCATCTATTG
>CAZVSL010000069.1:14899-16401 GCA_964629935.1 uncultured Calditrichaceae bacterium
AAGCCATTGCATTGGGGGCAACGATATCAGACAAATCTTCATACGGTACTATGCAGAGTCCCACATTCATGATTCGTTCGTAACTCTCTTCCAGTAATTTTTTCTTCTTCGAATCCATGCTAATTACTCTTTTCTAAATGAATCGTAAATGTGGTTCTTTCACCAGATAAAGTCTTAATCTCAACGATGCCAATATCCGGAGGCGTTGAAAGTCTTGCTCTTGCTTTTCTTTGCGATATCTCTGCGGCCTTGCGTGAAAGTTTTTGTTTCCCCGAGATCCATTTTTCTGTCCTTCATTTTTCTGTCGTAACTGTCGAAATTGGCAGCGCGAACGAAAACGTGCTGCCTTTGCCAATTTCGCTCTCTACCCAAATCCGCCCGCCGTGGTGCTCGACGATTTCTTTGCAGATCGGCAGGCCCAATCCCGTGCCTTTGGGCCGGCTGGTCGCCGACTCTCCGACCTGCTTGAATTTCTCGAACACTTTCGGCTGATTCTCCGCGGCGATGCCGTCAGCATTGGATTTTTCATCGCTATTCTGCCTGGAACGCAGCCAACTACCTCAAGGTGTTCGGCGATTCCCAATGACAGCATTTAACGGCTTGCGTTTCCAGCGTGACTTTCGTATCTTCCAACAACGATCAACGGTAATCAGGGCTTGTATGCGTGATGAAATCCAAGACCAGCTCGGCAACGCCATCTACCTGACGGACGAACGCTGGGAGCATATCGTGGAAGAGCATCCGGAGTTGGAAGGACATCGCGCCGCGGTTCTCACCACCGTTCGTTCCGGCAAACGAAGTCAAGATCCCTTGATACCGAATAAGTTTTTTTACAACAAGGAATTGCAACATTTGTTCGCAGACTTTAACGAAATCGAAGTTGTTGTGTTTTTTCGCTGGCAAGATGACAAGCCGAATAATTTCATTGTAACAGCGTATTGTGTTTAAACTGGAGAACCAACATGCGTCTTTCATACGATGAAGAAGGCGACGTTCTGGAGGTTATTTTTAATGAACGTCTTCACCGCGCTCGCAAGAAAGCCTATCGGCTGCGCCAGGGCATTGTCTTGTATGTTTCTACTGACACCATGAAACCTGTTCAGTTGACACTGGTGAGCTACCGCGGCCTGGTGCAATTTCCAGTGGTTCATTTTGATGGCTGGCATGCCTTACCAGCGTCTGACAAAGAGTTGTTGTTGCCTATAATCAGCTCCCCGGCAATCTCCGCTTTTTTGCGGATTGATCCGGAAACTGGCAATGGCCACCTTGCCAGCGCAGACGTGCTCAAAATTTTGCCGGTTGCTGCTTGATTCATTCCAGTCCATTTGGTTTTCTGCGCCAGACACTTCCCCGGTAAACCGCCCCATAGACTCTGAGGTCGACTTTCCTGTTTTATCTTTCTGTTCTTCATTTTTCTGTCATAGTTTTCGAAATCGGCAGCGCGAATGAAAACGTGCTGCCTTTGCCAATTTCGCTCTCTACCCAAATCCGCCCGCCGTGGT
>CAZVSL010000070.1:0-15248 GCA_964629935.1 uncultured Calditrichaceae bacterium
CAGTGCTCTGCAATGCTAAAGGATTGCACTCCATTTCAAACAGCTAAACTTTCACAAAGTGAGAAATCCTCTTGACATCAGCCCTGGCGTTTGTTATATTCGTCAAAATTTTTGAGTGACAAGATTCTGATTATGTTGAAATCGATATCCCACAATCTCCGTAACACATGTGCAGCCTGCCTCTGTTGCCACATGGCATGTTGTATCTGTACATGCTGTAAAGCGTGGAGAAGTGGGCTAAGAGCAGGATCGTGATGGAATAGATTTTTACCATAAGAAAAATAAAAGCCCACATTCTCCAAAAGGATGTGGGCTTTTTTCGTTTACAGAGCAATCAACGGGAGCAGGAATTTATGGAGACGCTTGTAGAAGCAGCTCAACCGGAACAAGATGTCAGAAACCAGACTGGTCTGGAAAACCGAGCGATCGTAAATCAGGTTGGCAACACGCCGCTGATCGATGTTTCGGACATCTATGCAAAAGACAGCCTGGTTAAGATATATGCCAAGGCGGAATGGTTCAATCCGGGCGGGTCTGTGAAAGACCGGGCAGCTCTGAGTATCGTGCGGCAGGGCATCCAATCCGGCGAGCTATCGCGAAATAAAACCATTCTCGACGCAACCTCCGGCAATACGGGTATTGCCTATGCCATGATCGGAGCAGCTCTCGGATATAAGGTCAAACTCACCATTCCCGCCAATGCCGGCAACCTGTTTCGTCAGATTCTGGAGGCCTACGGAGCGGAGCTGGTATTCACCGATCCGCAAAGAGGTTCGGATGGCGCGATTCTCGAGGCCCGCCGGCTTCACCGCGAACAGCCGGAGCGCTACTTTTATCCGGATCAATACAACAATCCAGCCAACTGGCTGGCGCACTATGAGACCACCGGCCCTGAGATTATTCGACAAACGGATGGCGAGATCACGCATTTCATTGCCGGGTTGGGTACCAGCGGCACCTTCATGGGTATTAGCCGGCGTCTGAAGGAATTCGACGACGCAATTGAAACCATATCGGTACAGCCCGATTCACCGCTGCATGGCCTGGAAGGTCTCAAGCACATGGAAACTGCCATCGTGCCCGGATTCTATGAGCCCGGATTAGCTGATCGCAACCTTGAAATCAGCACGGAAGAGGCGCAGCATCTGGTCAAGCGTCTGGCAAAAGAAAAGGGATTACTGGTCGGGGTATCCTCCGGTGCAGCCATGTCGGCAGCGCTGAAAGTGGCTACAACCATTTCTTCCGGAGTGCTTGTCGTCGTTTTCCCGGATAGTGCGCACAAATATTTCAATCAAAGATTCTGGAGTGAGAACTAAATGTCGATTCGAATTTCAATAGAACACTTCGAGCTTATCAAGGCCGATGGTGAGGGCGCTTTCCCCAACGAGTGTTGTGGCTTTATTCTCGGCAAACACAACAATGGTGAGAAAGAAGTACGGGCGCTCCTGCCAACCAGCAACGAACGCGAAGACCTTGAGCAGTATCATCGATTTTTGATCACGCCGCAGGCTTATTTGCAAGCCGAGAAGTATGCCCGCGAAAAGGGATTGGATGTGATCGGATTTTACCACTCGCATCCGGGCGCGCCCGCCAGACCGTCGCACTATGATCTCGAGCACGCCTGGCCGTGGTATTCTTACATTATTGTCTCTGTGCTCGAAGGCCGGGCTGAGGATGTCACGTCCTGGGTATTGCAGGATGATCGCGTACAGTTCAATGAAGAAAAAATCGTCGTAACTGACCAGGAATTGATTGTTAGCTCTTGATGATTCACAAACTGGCATTTTACGCTCAATATCGAAGCTCTGAGTTTTAAAGAATAGGGTCATGATCGATCTTCAGAACACACGCTCTTGTCAGGCATGCGCATGTTGTGGCTGTATGTGCTGTTGCGCCGAATGTGGCGACGTAGCGGAGGTGTGTCTGAGTGGAGATCAAGTTTAGATTACCGTAAAACTCGACCAGAACTGAACCCGCTGCTTGCCATGCCAGGTAGCGGGTTTTTTGTTTGGATAAGCAATTGTGATGATATAACTCTGACAGGGTTTCACACCTGTCAGAGTTGGTTTGAGGAAGGATACTGACAATGTCTGATTCAACCTTTACGACCGACGAGATTCTTCAGGGGATCGAGAAGTATGAGACTGAGCTGGAGCTGCGGCGGCAGGACAAGTTGGATGAAAAAATCTTTGCTGAAATCCGACTGCGTCGCGGCGTCTATGGGCAGCGCTATGACAACGGCCAGAGTCACGATGGCATCGAGACGCGGCAACTACAATATCCCTCCGGCGATTTGCTTAAGGGGCCGAATACCATGTGGGACGCGCCCGGCATGCAGCGTATCAAAGTGCCGTTTGGCGGTCTGACGCCGGAACAGCTCGAAGTCATCGCCGAGCTTGCTGAGGAATTTTCAGATGACATCGCCCACGTCACCACACGCCAGGATTTTCAGTTGCATTACGTGCATATCGATGACACGCCGGAAATTATGCGGCGGCTGGCTGACGTGGGCATCACGACGCAGGAGGCGTGCGGCAATGTTGTGCGCAACGTTACGGCCTGCCCCATTGCCGGCGTCTGCCATGACGAAACCTTTGATATCACGCCATACGCGCAGGCTATGACGCGTTTTCTGCTGGGGCACCCGGATGCGCAGGACTTTGGACGCAAGTTCAAGATCGCCTTCTCCGGTTGTGGTGGTCATGCGTGTGGATTGGCGAGTATGCATGATTTTGGCGCCATCGCCAGGACGTGCGTCGTCAACGGGCAGACTCAGAGGGGCTTCGAAGTGTTTGTGGGCGGCGGGCTCGGCGCTGTGCCCCACAAAGCACGGCTGTTGAGCGAGTTCGTCCCGGAAGAAGAGCTGCTGCCGTTGATGCAGGCCATCGCGCGCGTGTTTGCGCGGCTCGGCGAAAAGAAGAATCGGGCGCGCGCCCGCATAAAATTTCTCGTGCAAAAGCTGGGCATCGACGAATTTCGCCGGCTTGTGCTCGAAGAACGGGCAACCTTAAAATTTGATCCGCGCTGGACCGACTACCTCGAATCGGCGCATCAATTTCAGGAGCAGCCACGGCACGCAGCGGGGCAGAGAGCGGAGACAGCGTCGACACAGATGCGTGAATGGTTCAGCACCAACGTCTATTCACAAAAACAGGGCGGCTATGCCACGGTCAGCGTAAACCTGCCGCTCGGCGACATCACCGCGCAGCAACTGCGCAAGCTCGCGGACATCGCCAGGGAATACACCAACGGCGCTATCCGCACAACGGTCGAGCAAAATATTGTGTTGCGCTGGGTGCGTGAAGACAAACTGAGCGATCTTTTCGTGGCCTTAAGTCAGGCCAGACTTGCAGCGCCCGGCGCCGGCACCATGGAAGATATTACTACCTGCCCCGGAACGGATACCTGCAAATTGGGAATCGCCTCATCGAGAGGGTTGGCTGCGCAGTTGCAAAAGCAGTTTGCAGAGGGACTGCTCAGAAACGGCGCGGATTCCAATGGCGATATTCCCGATATCATCCGCGACTTGCACATCAAGATCAGCGGCTGCTTCAATTCCTGCGGCCAGCACCATATCGCCGATTTGGGATTCTACGGCGTGAACCGCAAAGTAGGCTCGCACATGGTGCCGCATTTTCAAGTCGTCCTCGGCGGCCAGTGGGCTGAGAATGCCGGCGCTTTCGGACTGGCCATCGGCGCGGCGCCGTCAAAAAACATCCCGAAGGTGGTTCAGCGCATTGTGAGGCGTTACGCACAAGAACGGCGTGCTGATGAGACATTTCAAGCTTTCACGCGCCGGATTGGCAAGGCTGAGATCAGAAAGACGCTCGAGGACCTCATCCAGGTTCCGGCGTATGAAAGCAATCCGGAGTTTTATAGCGATTGGGGCGATCCGCGCGAGTTTACCATAGGCGACATGGGCGTGGGCGAATGCGCCGGAGAAGTCGTGAGCGCGGTAGAATTCGAGCTGACGGCTGCTGAGCGGGAAGTCTTTGAAGCGCAGCTCGCGTTGGACGACGGCGATGCGAAACTGGCGGGCGAGAAAGCGTTTGCCGCCATGCTGCGGGCCGCGCGTGGTTTGGTACAAACCAGCGTTCCCGATATTCCCGACGATGTCGAGCGTGTGGCTTCGGAATTTAGAACCGGGTTTTATGACACACGTGTTTTCTTCGATCCTTTTGCCAAAGGCAAGTTTGCGCGTTATTTCCTCGATGCCGTCGCGGCTGGCAATGGCGCCACCGGCTACGATGAACAAACGGTGCACCAGCGTATCGAAGAAGCGCATTTGTTTGTGGAAGCGGCCTTAGCCTGCTATACCAGAATGCATAGCTCATGATTCAATCGAGGCAATCGTATGGAACTGCAATTCATAAATTTAAAGATGTATACCCGGGGCGGCAAGCCGCCGGCGCTGGAGCGTTTCGTGCCTGTTTTTCATAGCTGGATTCAGCAACGGAAACTCGACGACGTGCTCATCGATGTGGCGGACTATGCCCATGTGCCGGCCGGCCCCGGCATACTGCTCATTGCACACACGGCTGATTATAGCGTAGAGTATGGGCCGGAGGAACGGTTTGGTCTGGTTTATAGCGCCAGAAAAGCGCGGTCCGGCAGCAATCGGCAGCGATTGTGTGATGCCATGTTAAAGCTTCAACAGGCAGCTAGCTCGCTCGAGCAGGATTCCCGGCTGCGCGGCGACTGGCGATTCACCCCGGAGAGGTTGCGCCTGACCTTTAACCGGAGAAAGCTTGTTCCTAATACGCCATCCACGTTGGCGGCAGTTCGGGCTGAAATTCAGGCAGCGGTGCAGGCGAGTTTCGGGGTTTATGACTACACGATCAGCCACGATGCACCAGATGCGCGTGAGAGATTCGCCGTTTTGATCAAAAGAAAAGATGCAGTTGAGCCGGCAGCGGACAGGTAGCAGCGTAAGCTGACAGTAATGATCTAAGGGGGGTGAATAAATAACTTTGAATTTCACATAGTGCTAACCTTAAGAAAAACAACTAAAGTTTTCTGTAAGTTTACCAACTTATTTTTTCGCAACCCCTAAACTAAGCCAAATAGTGAGTGAAGGGAAGAATATGTTTCTGGGTACGGACATGCTTTCATCGAAACCAGAAAATGTGGCCGAAATAATCGAACGATCTGCGGCGTGTACTGCTGGCGAGACCCTAAGTTGGGCGTTACAACGTTTTGGCGCCCAGATCGCCATTGTCACCAGTTTTCAGAAAGAGGGTATGGTTATCCTTGACATGGCAACCAGGATCACGCCGGACGTGCGTGTGATTACCATTGATACAGGCCGGGTGCATGAGGAGACCTATGCCTTCATGGATGAAGTTCGTGAACACTACAATATTGATATTGAAGTTCATTTTCCGGAGTCCGGCGAGGTGCGAAAACTCGTGAGTGCACATGGTATGAACTTGTTCTATCGGGATGTCGAGGCCAGGCAGGCTTGCTGTGCTGTGCGCAAAGTTGCGCCGCTCAACCGCATTCTTGCGGATCTGGACGGCTGGATCACGGGATTGCGGCGCGAGCAGTCGGCTTTCCGCCTCAGTACGAAAAAGCTTGAAATCGACGACAAACACGGCGGCATTCTGAAAGTAAATCCGCTGGCGGACTGGTCGGAGGAGGATGTGGATCTCTATAGCGTCGCGCACGGCGTGCCGCAGCACCCGCTGTACGAACGGGGCTACCGCAGCATTGGCTGCGCTCCCTGCACAAGAGCGGTCGCTGAGGATGAGGATAACCGCGCCGGAAGATGGTGGTGGGAAAGCGGTGAGCGCAAAGAGTGCGGTATGCACTGCCGCTTGTGATGGAAGTGATACAAAGTTGGATGAATGTAGCATGAACAATCAAAATGGCAAGGTATTTCTGGTGGGCGCCGGGCCCGGCGACCCGGATTTGCTGACGCTCAAGGCCGCGCGTCTGCTGAGTCAGTGTGACGTGGTGATTTTTGATTACCTGGTCAATCCGGTCGTTTTGCGGCATGCCCCGGTGCAGGCGCTGCGGATTTTCGTGGGCAAACCGCGGCAACGCAATCGGCTTTCCCAGGCTGCGGTTGAACAAATCATGATAGCGCAGGCCCTGCAAGGCCGGAATGTTGTGCGTTTGAAAGGCGGCGATCCGTTTATCTTCGGTCGCGGCGGAGAGGAGGCGGAAGCGCTGCTGCAGGCTGGCATCGAGTGGGAGGTTGTGCCTGGCATCTCGGCCGGTCATGCCGTGCCCGCCTATGCCGGCATTCCGCTTACGCATCGCGCTCTGGCTTCCAGCGTCGCTTTTGTTACCGGTCATGAGTCCGGTGAGAAGTCGTTTGCTGTCGACTGGAACAAGCTGGCGCATGCCGTGGAAACAATCGTCGTGTTTATGGGTGTAAAAAAACTACCGGATATTGTTGCGGCGCTCATACGAGCGGGTCGGGCGGCGACCACACCGGTGGCGGTTATTGAATCCGGCACGCAGGATACCCAGAGAATTGTGTCAGGCACGCTCGCAACGATTGCCTGCAAGAGTGCGGCAGCAAAAGTCAAATCGCCCGCGCTGACCGTGGTAGGCGATGTGGTCAATCTGCATGAAAAACTCAAGTGGTTTCCGGCGCCGGGCAACATCGAAGACGCCTGGCGTGAACAAGCAGGAGCGCAGGATGAAGTATTTGCCGCTGTATCTTGATCTGCGTGACAAACCCGTGCTGGTGATCGGCAACGGACCGGAGACGGAGTGGAAAGTGAGCCAGCTCGTTCAGGCAGGCGCCGGCGTCCGGGTCGTCAGCCCGCAGCCATTGCCGGAGGTTGTACAACTGCACGGGGCCGGCAAGATCGAATATCGCAGCGGCGAGTTTCGCGAAGGTGATCTCGAGGGTGTCTGGCTGGTGGTCGGCACAACAGAGGACAATCAGCTCAACGAACGCATTTTTCAGACTGCAAACCAGCGGGGTATCTTTTGCAACATTGTCGACGTGACGCATCTGTGTTCGTTTATCTATCCGGCCATAGTTGCGCGCGACGATGTGCAGATCGCGATTTCAACCAGCGGCAACAGTCCGGCGCTGGCGCAACGACTCAAGCGTATCATTTCCGCAGTGGTCGGCGCAGAGTACGGCATGCTCAACGAGTTGCTGGGCCGAGTACGGCCGCGCGTTGTTCGGAGCATCCCTGACCGCGCGCGACGCGTCCGGCTATTTCACAAGCTGGTCGATCCCGTGTACCTGCTGCTGCTTCGACACGGGAGGCGTCAGGAAGCAGAAAGAAAAATGCAGAAATTGATAACAAAGACAATCGCTGAGAAATGATGACAAGTTCAATTCAAATATAAGAGAGGAGAAGTTCAGATATGGCAGTTAAGATTTTAATTCCAACAGCATTACGGCAGTATGCAGCCGATCAGGATACAATCGAATTGGAGGGGAGCTCGGTAGGAGAGTTGCTGGACAAACTCTCTGAGCAGTTTCCGGATCTCAGGAAGCATCTCTTTAATGAAGATGGCAAGATTCGCAACTTCGTCAATGTTTATGTCAACGATGATGATATCCGCTACCTTCAGCAGAACCAAACGCCGGTGCAACAGGGGGATGTCGTCAGCATTGTGCCATCCGTAGCCGGCGGCGCCGAAAGCGTCAACGGCGAGCTGACAAAGGCGGAAATTGAAAGATATAGCCGCCACCTGATCATGCCGGAAGTTGCCCTGGAGGGGCAAAAGAAGCTGAAAAAAGCAAGCGTGCTTTTGATTGGTATGGGCGGGCTTGGTTCGCCGAGCTCATTGTATCTTGCAGCCGCCGGCATCGGACGCATCGGCATCGTTGATTTCGATGTTGTGGATTATACCAATCTGCAACGCCAGATCATTTACTCAACTGATGATGTGGGCCGGCCCAAATTACAGGCGGCTGCCGAGAAGCTCAAGGGGATCAATCCGGATATACAGGTGGATATGTTTGAAGAGCGCCTCAGCTCCGAAAACGCGCTGGAGATATTCAAAGACTATGATATTATCATCGATGGCACGGATAACTTCCCTACCCGCTATCTCGTCAATGATGCCTGCGTCTTGCTGGGCAAACCCAACGTCTACGGCAGCATTTTCCGCTTCGAGGGTCAAGCTTCGGTCTTTTATGCCAGGGAAGGCCCGTGCTACCGCTGTTTGTACCCTGAGCCGCCGCCGCCGGGACTGGTGCCTAGCTGTGCGGAAGGCGGCGTGCTTGGTATTCTGCCGGGGACCATCGGCCTGATTCAAGCGACCGAAGCGGTCAAGCTGATTCTCGGCGCCGGCAAACCGCTCATCGGCCGGCTATTATTGTACGATGCGCTGGCCATGAGCTATCGCGAGCTCAAGCTGCGCAAGGATCCCAATTGCCCGGTCTGCGGTGAGCATCCGCGGGTAACACAATTGATCGACTACGAGCAGTTTTGCGGTATCGGATCCGAGGCGGACCGGCCGGTGCTCGAGTCTGAAAATGAAATCTCCGTCAGCGAGCTCAACGCACGCATCGTCGGCGGCGATGAACCCTATATTCTCGATGTCCGGCAGCCGCATGAATACGACATCTGCCATCTTCCGAGCGCCAGGCTCATTCCACTCAACGAGCTGAGCACGCGGGTGCATGAACTCGATCGCGACTCGGAAATTGTCGTCCACTGCCGTTCCGGAGCCCGCAGCGCCAAAGCTGTGAAGTTCTTGCGCGAAGCCGGATTCCAGCGAGTTAAGAATCTCAAGGGCGGCATTCTGGCCTGGTCTGATGAAATCGATCCTTCGCTACCCCGGTACTGAGCAATTCTATTACTCGCCTATCTTCTCCTCTACAGCCCGGTGTCGCAGTTCGTTGTCAAGCACCGGGCTGTTTCCAACCGATGGCTGGGAGCCATCCGATGGTTCTTCTGCTTGTACAATCTCTTGCTTGTTAGGCTGGAATCGATATGCTCTTAACAAGTTAGGGAACGAAGTCGCCGGGGGGTTACACTTCGTCTGGGACGGCCACGACGGTTCGGAGCGCGAGTGGTTAGTGGGATTTTTAGGGCTCGTGTGCTGGCCGGGATAAGGTTGCAGCGCACAAGATCATGTTGCTCGGGTAAAGTTCCTTCAGGATGATATAAGCCATGCATCTTGCTTTTCAGAATGTGACTTCGTATTTTGTACTATGAATAACGACAAACTAAAGATGGCCAGAAAGATACGGCGCGGCGAGGATGATGGCAGGTTCGACCTGGAATTCTGGCAAAAACTGGGGCCACAACGCCGTTTCGAGGCCGCCTGGCAAATGGTGATTGATTCATACCTTATGAAAGGTAAGCCGCTTGCTGAACTCAGATTTCAGAGATCTGTTCAAAACATTGAACGACGAAAGCGTTAGGTACCTCGTGGTCGGAGCTTACGCCGTCATGTTTTACACCGAGCCCAGGTATACCAAAGACATCGACATCTGGGTTGAACCGGAGATTGAAAATGCCAAGCGGCTTTGGCGCGCGCTAGAAATATTTGGCGCCCCTCTTCATGAAATCGAAGTGCGTGAGTTTACTGACGAGAACTTAATCTATCAGATCGGTGTGGAGCCGAATAGAATCGACATCATCATGGGCATAGAGGGCGTCACATTTAGTGATGCCTGGCAGAATAGGGAGCATAGCAGTTACAGCGACGTAACGATAAACTTGATTTCTCTGCAAGACCTGATTACGGCAAAAGAAAAGACGGCTCGCCCGCAGGACTTGCTTGATCTGTCCCGCCTGCGGAAGTCCGGGCCCTAAACCATCCCATCATCTAAAACCTTTTCAAAACAATACTCGCATTCGTCCCGCCAAATCCGAACGAATTCGACAAGCAGATATTGACGCTTGCCTGCCGTGGCTCATTGGGAACATAGTCAAGATCGCATTCCGGGTCGGGTGTTTCATAATTTATGGTGGGAGGGAGCACCTGATTCTCGATGGCTTTGAGGCAATAAATAGCTTCGATGGCGCCGGCCGCGCCGAGCAGATGACCGGTCATGGACTTGGTTGAGCTGATGGCAAGTTTGCGCGCGTGGTCGCCAAACACAGTTTTCACCGCCGATGTTTCGGTGACGTCGTTCAGCGGCGTCGAGGTACCGTGGGCATTGATATAATCCACCTGCTCAGGTTCAATTCTTGCGTTGTTCAGTGCGCTTTGCATGCACAATCGCGGCCCGCGTCCCTGTGGATCAGGTGCGGTTATGTGGTAGGCATCCGTGCTCATACCGAAGCCGATGACTTCGGCATAGATATGTGCATTCCGCTTTTTGGCGAACTCCAACTCCTCCAGAATGATAATTCCTGCCCCTTCACTGGAGACAAATCCATCTCGATTCAAATCAAAGGGGCGACTGGCTTTTTCCGGTGCGTCATGGCGTTGCGACAGCGCGCGCGCGTTGGAAAAGCCTGCCAGCGCCAGGGGCGTAAGGGTCGCTTCAGTACTACCGACGACCATGACATCCGCATCCTGTCTTTGAATAGCATAATAGCCGTCAGCAATAGCGTGCACGCCCGTGGAGCAGGCCGAGACGACGCCGTAGCTCGGGCCGCGCATGCCGTACTTGATCGCAACCTGACCAGAAGCCAGATTTATGATCGCAGAGGGAACAAAAGTCGCGGGAATGCGGTTGACGTTGCCGGCATACACTTTCAGTGTGTTTTGCTCGATATAGGTGATCCCTCCCTGGCCTGAGCCAATGATCACGCCCACGCGCTCCGACAGCTCATCAGGAATTTCCAGTCCCGAATCTTGCATGGCCTCAATGGTTGCCGCCATAGCAAATTGAATGAACGGGTCCATGCGTTTGACATCTTTGCGCTCAACATATCGCTCGGGCTGAAAATTCTTGACTTCTCCTGCAATCTTCACAGGAAAGTCTGGCAGGTCAAATTTGGTGAGAGGGCCGATGCCGGAACGACAGGCAAGAACACTATCCCAGTTTTCCTTGACAGTTAAGCCCAGAGGTGTTACCATGCCCAGGCCTGTTACAACGACGCGACGTGATCCATCCATCTGATCCGTTCCTCTCTCCTAGTGTTCAATGGCGGTAATGCTTATGATTCTGCTTGTGAGGCAAATATGTCATCCATCATTTCAAACGCATAGCGAAGATGCGGGATGACAATAGAGCCGCCCACGATCAGCGCGATATTCATCGACTCATGCAGCTCTTCCCGTGTGGCGCCTTCTTCAATGCTGCGGTTCAGGTGATAGAGAATACAATCATTACAGCGCAGTACCATGGAAGCCACCAATCCCATCAGCTCTTTGGTTTTTGTTGGCAGCGCGCCATCCAGATAGGCTTTGTTGTCCAGCGCAAAGAATTTCTTGTAATCTTTAAATCCGCTGCTCAAGATTTTATCGTTCATTGCAGAACGATAGGTGTGGAAGTCGGTAAGCTTCTTTGTTATTTTCATGAAAAACGTAAATTCTGTTTATAAGTTTTACAAAATGTCATATATTTAATGGTTGTAAAACTTTAAATTTAGTTCTAAGGCCTCTAAAAGTCAAGAGCTAAACTCAGCTCCCCGGACTTTCGGGCTTTAACGACCAGAGCTTTCCGTTTATTCCGGGATATAACTTGGAGAAGGTATGACAATCGAAACCTTGAGTCAACTCTTCGAATTCAGCACATCCAAATACAATCGACCTGATTTGCTCAACTATCGTGGCAAGGATGGTGGTTTTCATAAGATTTCCTCCAATGAATTCCGGGACCGCGTGATCCAACTGGCCCTCGGACTAAAAACGATTGGCGTAAAGCAAGAGAGCAAGGTTCTCATTCTATCTGAGAATCGTCCTAGCTGGCATGTTGTGGATTTTGCATGTCACTTGCTCGGAGCTGTGGTCGTACCTGTTTTCCCCACGCTTGTTCCGGAACAGATCGAGTACATTGTCGACCACAGCGGCGTTGAGGTTTTGTTTGCTTCGAACCAGGGGCAGCTCGACAAGATCTTGCAGATAAGGAATCAACTCAAGAAAGTCAAGCACATCATCGTCTTCGACGCCGATGCGGCAACAAAGGAAATTCACTCCTTTGACGCTATACTTCAGGCCGGCAGAGACCAGGATGAAACCGGCTTTTATGAAGCAGCCCTGAAACTGGCCAGCCCGGATGACCTGGCCACCCTTATCTATACTTCCGGAACCACCGGGCAGCCAAAAGGAGTCATGCTCACGCACAAAAACTTCATGGCAAATGTTCTTGACTGCGCCGAAGCACTCAGGCTTACATCTGAAGACAAAGCCCTGTCATTCTTACCTCTGTCGCACGCTTTTGAGCGCACGGTCGATTACGTGTATTTCTACAGAGGTTTGAGTATCGCTTATTCAGCCGGAATCGATACGTTGATGGATGATCTGCGCGAAGCTCAACCGACTATCATGGCCAATGTGCCGAGATTCTATGAGAAAGTGAAGTCAAGAATCATGGCACAGGCTGCTGAAGATGGCGGTCTCAAGAAAACGATATTCGATTGGGCCGCGGTGGTGGGCAAGGATAAGGCCGACAGAGACCTGGATGGCCGTAATGGCGGCCTGCTCCTGGACTTACGCTATAATATCGCGGACCGGCTGGTTTTCAGAAAAATCCGGGCAAGAACTGGCGGCCGCCTGCGTTACTTTATATCTGGCGGCGCCCCGCTTTCAGCCGAAGTCGGCCGTTTCTTCTGGGCCGCCGGCCTCACAATTCTTGAAGGCTATGGCCTGACAGAAACAGCGCCGGTCATTTCAGTCAACCCGTATGACAGACCAAAGTATGGCACGGTTGGCAAAGTGCTGAAAAGTGTGGAAGTCAAGCTTGCCGAAGATGGAGAAATCATGGCGCGCGGTCCCAACGTGATGGTTGGTTATTACAAGATGCCGGAAGAAACGCAGCTCGTCCTGGAAGATGGCTGGTTTCATACCGGAGACATCGGACACTTCGATGATGACGGCTATCTCTGTATCACAGACCGTCTGAAGCAACTAATCGTAACTTCGGTTGGGAAGAAAGTCGCGCCGCAGCCCGTCGAGAAGGAAGTTGAGAACAGCAAATACATCGAACAAGCGTTGCTCGTTGGGGAAAAACGGCAATTTATTTCGGCGTTGATTGTGCCTGATTTTGACCAGCTTGAGCAGTTCGCAGCAGAGCGGCAGTTGCACTATAGCGGGCACGAAGAGCTCGTCAGGCTTAAGCCGGTTAATGACCTGATACATGATGAAATCGAACGTCTGCAACGCAAATTCTCCGACTATGAAAAAATCCGCAAATTCAAATTGCTGCCAAAACCATTCACAATCGAATCCGGAGAGCTGACCCCGACGATGAAGATCCGGCGTAAAGTCGTGATCGATGAGTACTCCGATATGGTTGAAGCAATGTATGAATCCGATGGACCTCATGAATCAAGTTGATTCGTAATGCGGCGAAAGATGGTTTTTGAAAGACGTTGAAACGGTTAATGAGACAGGTAGCTCTTGTAAGAACCGTTTCAACGGTTTTTTCAAAAGTTTCGCTGTCGTATTAAGTGCACAGGCTGTTTGCATTTCTCGTTTCTATCTCTTAGATTCCTGCCTGTCCTGAAAGTCATCATTAACATTCACGCCTAACAAAAAAACGGAGCGGAAGGATGCATAGGAAATCTTGCGTGGTATTCACACTTTTGTTGTTACTGGTTGCCGTCTCCCTCACTCTGGCAACCGACCGTAAAGACCTGACTGTTGCTGACATTCAAGGTCAAACAAATTGAGGATATTCAATGGCACCCTGCCGGAACCTATTTCACCTTCAGCAAACACAATCCGCAGACGGAGCAGTTTGATATCTATAAGCACGAGGTAGAAACAGGCGAGGAAACCATTCTGGTGGCTGGCGACGACCTGAAATACAATGGCGAGCGCATCAATCTCAGCCACTATCAGTGGACGGACGAAGGCAAATTCCTGCTACTGGCTGGAAAAGTCGAAAAAATCTGGCGCCACTCCTATCAGGCGCCCTATTTTCTCTATGATGTTGAAAGCAAGCAGTTGACGGCGCTGGCAAAAGAGAATCCGAAGCTGCGCAACGTCAAGCTTTCTCCCGATGGTCAGTGGGTTGGCTATGTCAGCGCGCATAACATCTATATTTCCGACCTGGGCACGGGTGAAGAAAGGGCGGTTACAAGCAACGGCACAGAAAATATCCTCAACGGTGAGTTTGATTGGGTATACGAAGAAGAATTTGGTCTGGCCGATGCCTGGCGTTGGTCGCCCGATAGCAAGAAGATCGCCTTCTGGCAGCTCGATCAAACGCGCGTGAAGGAGTTTCATCTGGTCGACCAGCTTCCTGTCTACAACGAAGTCTTCAAACTGAAATATCCGAAAGCTGGCGAGCAGAACTCGCTGGTAAGAATCGGCATCGCTGACCTCGAAACCCGTGAGACTGTCTGGGTCGACCTGGGTGACGACAGCGATATCTACGTACCACGCATCTTCTGGACCAATTCATCAGAGAGGCTCGCAGTCCTGCGGCTAAACCGCCGCCAAAATCATCTCGAATTGCTGCTGGCCGACACAAAAACCGGCACAACCAGCAAAATTATCGAGGAAAGCAATGATACCTGGATCGACGTGCGGCAGGATATTCTGTTCCTGAAGACGCGCGACCAGATCATCTGGCCCTCTGAACGGAGTGGTTACAAACACGCCTATCTGTATGATTATGAAGGCAATCTCCTGCAACAGCTTACGACTGGTGATTGGGAGATCAGCGCTGTCGTCGGCGTGGATGAGCAGAACGATTGGCTCTATTTTTACGGTAAGAAAGAGTCGCCGCTGCAGCAGAACGTCTATCGCGTGCGACTTGACGGCGCCAGCCTGGAGCGCGTTTCTCAGCGTGCAGGATGGCACCGGGGCAATTTTTCGCCACAATATAAACATGTGGTTGGCTTCTTCTCCGATGTCAACACACCAACTCAGGCGATGCTGCGCAAGACCGACGGCGAGCTGGTGCGCTGGCTGGAAAAAAACGAACTGCCAGCGCTCAAAGAGTACGATCTGCCTGAGCCGGAATTTTTCACCATCAAGACTTCGGATGGCGTGGACTTAAATGCCTACATGATCAAGCCTGTCGACTTTGACGAGAGCCGCAGGTACCCCGTGCTTGTGTTTGGTTACGGCGGGCCCGGCTCGCAAATGGTCGTGGACCGCTGGGGCGGCGAGCGCCTGATGTGGCATAAGCTGATGACTCAAAAAGGCCACATCATCTTCTGTGTCGACAACCGCGGCACCGGCGGGCGGGGCAA
>CAZVSL010000070.1:15258-16325 GCA_964629935.1 uncultured Calditrichaceae bacterium
TGCCTTATGTGGATTCTGAGCGTATCGGCTTCTGGGGCTGGAGCGGCGGCGGTTATCTCACGCTCATGGTCATGATGCGGGGCGCCGATTACTTCAAGGCCGGTGTTTCCGTGGCGCCGGTATCGGATTTTCGATTCTATGACACCATTTGGACGGAACGGTATATGGGCTTGCCGCAGGAGAACGCCGACGGCTACAAAGCCGCCAATGTACTCGAATATGTCGATGGCTTGGCCGGCAACTTGCTTATCGTACACGGCACCGGCGATGACAATGTGCACGTTCAGAATACCATCCACGTTGTGCATGCGCTGCAGGAGCGCGCCATCCCGTTCGATATGATGCTCTATCCCAACAAAGATCACAGGATTCACGGCAAGAAGACGAAGCTGCATTTGTTTACGCATATTACGGGGTATTTGCTGGAGAAATTGTAGTCATTACCTAAAGCAGCCCGTCAGGATACGACCAGACCGCGAGACCGTAGCCTACTTCAAGCCTATGGCTGAGGAAATCGACATTGGGACTTTCGTGCAAGAAACAACACCGAAAAAGCCCTTGACTTTAAAATACGACATACCTATATTCCCGGCATTCAAGAACACAAGCGCAAGAAATTATGCTTCTGCTAACTGACAATCACCATCATGCTCATCATTATCATCATCACGGATACCGTGATCGTCAGATGGTGGGTTGCGTGATTGCACCACTCAAGGCCCGATGAGTTAGCACCACAATTTTAGCGAACATTCCAGGCCCACTATCTGAACCCAGATAGTGGGCTTTTTGTTTTTGTGTCACAAGGCAAGTAAAACGGAGGCCAAATGAAGCTTAAGATCGGACTGCCAAAAGGCAGCTTACAGGAGTCGACGCTCAGTTTGTTGAGCAAGGCCGGCTTCAATTTCTACCTGCGCGAGCGCGCCTATTTCCCGGCAAGCGATGATGAGGAGCTGGAAGCAATCCTCATTCGCGCACAGGAGATGGCGCGCTACGTCGATGACGGCGTGCTGGATGTCGGCATCACCGGCAAAGACTGGATCATGGAAAGCGGCGCGGATGTCATT
>CAZVSL010000071.1:0-15939 GCA_964629935.1 uncultured Calditrichaceae bacterium
GTTGAGATCGGCGGTAAAAGTCTCATCACTGAAGTCACCGGGCGCCAGCTCCTGCACGGAGTCCTCGCCGATGCGGGAATCGCTCAGCTCGATTACCGTGTTTTCAGACAGATAATATCCCAGAAAGGACTCGCCGGCAGCGCCATTGCCAATGTTGCGCACGCGGCTCCGGAGGCTCAGGATACACATATTGGGATCGAAGGTCCAGGCCGAGCGGTCCGGGTCCAGCGTCAAGTTTGGAATCCTCGGCTCAGGACATTGAATGGTGCGCTCGCTGGCAGCCGTGTTGTCGTTTTCGTTCGACTCATCGACCTGGTCGAGATAGTCAGCGATCCAGCCGATGTAAAACTCGCCGTGACGGTCGAAATCAGGCGTACCATCAACAGTGCGCAGATTGGCGCTGAAGTCCTCGTCATCATCTTCGCCCGGTGCAAGCTGGTTAACCGAATCATCACCGATACGTGAATCGGAGGTGGTGATATTGGCATCTTCAGACAGATAGTAACCGAGCCTGGATTCGCCAGCGCCGGCTGTGCCGATGTTAACCACCAAGGTCTCCATACGCAGGACGCAGGAGTTTGGGTCGAACTCCCAGAGGGTCCTTGCAGGGTCGAGGGTCAGATTTGGCGCCGGCAGCGGGCAGGAAACCGGAATCGTGACTTTTTGCACGATGTCGAAATCGCCGCCGCCGCTGATGGCGACATTGTCATCTTCTTTTGATTCGGCGATCACACTATCGGCATCACAGAGCCAGCCAATATACCATTCTCCCTGGTCACAACTGCTCTGGCATAGATCGGCCTGAAACGACTCATCGCTGTGCTGACCGGGCGCCAGCTCTTCGACTTCATCATCGCCAAGCAGACAATCTTCGTTTGTTATAAGTGTGTCTTCAGAGAGCAGATAGACGAGCCGTGAGCCAGTCGCCACAGCGCCCCCTGTATTTGTAATGCGCGTTGCGAGGTTGAGCTGGCGCGACTCCGTGTCATAAGACCAGTTGGTGTTTTCAAAATTAAAGGTCAGGTTGGGCAGGGAATCATCACATTGCACCAGGAGAGTCACCGGCGCGCCATCTATAGCGCCGATGAACTCGTTGTCAGCCTCATTGCCTTCGAAAATGGCCTCGCGCACGTCAACAATCCAACCGAGATAAAACGTGCCCGTCTGGTCACTGATATCGATCGCCTTGATCGCTTCGTGGGTTTCGTTTTGACCTAGCGGCGGAACCTGGCTGGTATCGAGACGCGTGTCGGTGCGTTCGATGTTATCATCAGCAGAAAGATAGTAGCCCAGAATCGACATGGCGCCGGCGTCCTGACCGCCGTCGTTGATGACGGTGGCGCGCATAGTAAGCTGGCAGAGTGACGGGTCGTACGCGAAGCTGCCATCGGTCAGCGTCAGATTGGGAAATTGATCGCGACCGGTGTTTTCGCCAGATTGAATGGCGTCGAGACTGGCGCTGCCTTCGGTCACGGTATCAGGGATGACCCGGGCGGAAACAGCGGGCCCGGTGAGCAGCTCACTCCCAGATTGAGGCGATTTTGTGACTGTACCGCCGCCTCGCAAGATCGCGCGTTGCTGCAGGCTCTGACGTAATGCCGACGCAGCCGCATCCTCGGATGTGAGCAAGTCCAGGAGAATAAGACCGCCTTCCAGTTTGGCGCGTTCTTTGGATTCCTGATTCTCAGCAGATGTGGCAACAGCGCCGCCCTGTAACAACAAGCCGCGTTCTATCAGAGACTGGCGGTAGGCAATGGCTTCCGGCGTATCCGAATCCAGCGCTTCGTCCAGAACGGCATGGCCCTGAGCCTGGCGCGAATCTGCCTCTCTCTTAGTAACGGGATTGCCCTGCATGTCATAGACTGCTATCTTGCCTTCCTCATCAACAACAATCTTCAAGACAGCCTGGCCCTGCTGACCAAAAGCCAACGAAACCAGGGTAAGCAAGGTACAAAAAGAAAATATTATTTTTCGCATGAAAACCTCCCTCGATACATGACGTGGGTTCTAAAATAACGCGTAGTTATGTGTGTGGCTCCTGGAAGCAATATTGCCCGGGGCGGGATCACCTCCTTCCTTTTTCGTGGGTAAATGTTGGACACGTCTGGCCAGAAGGTGGGGACGAAGCGAGCCATTATTCAGGCCGCCTCTGATATGGCAACCGGCGCAATGTTGCCGACCATACATGCCAGACTCCTTATCGATTACCCGGAAGCAGTGCGACAGGAGAACGTCAAGCAGGGTGTTGAAGCTGTGAGTTGGATAATGATGCTCTGTTAATACAATGTTATCTTCAGGATATTTCACCCTGATGATAAAACAGACCTTGCCAGTCTACATCATGTAGCAATGCCCGATGAAATTTCAACATCAGGACAAGAAAGGTGTCATGTAATTTGCGTTAAGAACTCCGGGAGACTTACTGAACAAGGAGCAGGACGATGAAGCTACCAGTTTCCCGGGATGTGTGCCTGGGCGACTTTTTCTTCACCAATGGTCAAAAGGAATGGTACAGTATAGTCAATACCGCCAAGAATGTCAACAGCATTTTGGCGCAGTTCGCCGCTCTGATATCACCCGCTGCGGCTGACCATCAATTTGAATCCACGGCCATGCACATTGACAATCTCAAGGTTGGGATCTTTGCCGAGATACTTTCTCAGCCTGGAGACAAAGACGTCCATGCTGCGGCCGGCAAAAAATGTATCTTCGCCCCAGACCAGATTCAGGGCCAGACTGCGGTCGAGCACGCTGTTTTCATGCTGACACAACAACCGGAGCAACTCTGACTCTTTATGTGTGAGTTTGCGGCACGCCTCACCACCGAAGGTCAGGGTTTGTCGCTCATGATCGAAGGTGTAGGCGCCGAGGGTAAACTTCGATTCAGCAGTCGCCTCCGCCGCTCCAAGCGTGCGCTTCAAGACAGCGTGGATTCTGAGCACCAGCTCTTCCATACTGAAGGGCTTGGTAATGTAGTCGTCCCCGCCAATGCGGAAGCCTTCGATGCGGTCCTCTTTTAGCGATCTGGCGGTCAGAAAGAGGATCGGGGTCTGCTGGTTCACCTTTCGGATCTCGCGCGCAAGTGTGAACCCGTCCTTTCGCGGCAGCATGACGTCCAGCAAACACAGATGAAATGGGCGCTCAAAGAATGTCTGCTTGCCATCCTCACCGTCCACGCACAGCACTACTGAAAAGCCGCGCTCTTCCAGGTTTTCTTTGATGAGATAGCCCAGGTTGGGGTCATCTTCGATCAACAAAATGGTGATGGTTTCGCTCATGTCTTCTGGTCATCAGTGAAAATCTGTGTAAATCCGTGGCTGAAACTTCAATGCCTTTTGCTTGCTGCCTTGACCGCACTGATGCAGCCCCGGCTGCCATTCTAACTCGAGACCGGCAACATCACCTCGAATGTCGCGCCTTTTCCCGGT
Organism: uncultured Calditrichaceae bacterium; assembly: GCA_964629935.1. GTDB lineage: Bacteria > Zhuqueibacterota > Zhuqueibacteria > Oceanimicrobiales > Oceanimicrobiaceae > CAZVSL01. The sequence continues at coordinate 3,429 of CAZVSL010000071.1, forward strand.
TCACTCCTGACCTGAATCTCGCCGCCGTGCGCCGCCGCCATCAATTTGACGTAGCTCAGGCCCAGGCCAAAACCTTTGACGTCATGCACATTCCCTGTTGGCACCCGATAGTATTTATCAAAAACACGCTCGCAATCTTCCCGGCTCAGTCCGATGCCGTTGTCGCAGACACGAATTCCGATACAGCCATCATAGTCATGCGTGCTCACTTCGATCTCAGGCGCTGAACGCGTATATTTCAGGGCATTGTCGAGGAGATTGAAGATAATGTTTGCCAAATGCAGAGCATCACCCGCAACGATATGACGCTCTGCTTGCAGCCGCGTTTTGATCTGCCCGTTGCGTTTCTCAGCTTGCAACCGCACTTTTTGCACCGCATTCAGAATGAGACGATTGATATCGACCGATGAGCGATTGAGCGCGAAATCGCCCTTTTCGAGAACAGCCATCTGCAGGATCTTGTCCACCTGGTCGCGCATGCGGCGGTTTTCGTCTGCGATGATCCGGCTATAGCGCTCTATCTTGCCTCCTTGTTCCGGGGCCCCCGGCTTTAGCAGAGATTCGCTGGCCAGAGCGATGCTCGAGATCGGCGTCTTAAACTCATGCACCATGTTGTTGATGAAGCCGGTAAGCCGGTCCGCAAAGCGTTTTTGCCCGGCAATTGTGCGAATTGTGTAGATGAAACAGCCGCTGAGTAATAAAATGAAGAAAACCGAAGTGATGACAGAAGCGCTGATCTGCTTCAGCAGGTACAGCCGTTCCTGCGGGAAATAGACCGCCAGATGGTTCTCCTGAGCCAGAATGTCGAAAGGAAACAAAACGGCTCTATAGCCTGACCCGGCAATTTCCGCACGCAATTCAGGTTTGTTGGCGAGCACGACTGAGTCCGCCGGCGCCGTCAGAACCACGCCATAGGCATAGGGCGTGGAGATATCGCGCTTCGCCAAAGTGGCGGCAAGCAGTGAATCGAGCAGCGCGGCATCGATGCGCTCGCTCACCGGTTGGCGCTGGTCCTGCGACAATTGTTGCACCACTTTCTCCACCAACGCCTTTTTGTTTTGCGGCGCACCAAATCTGTACTTAAAGCCGGTGCTGTCGTCAGTGTGAAAATCGATGACATAAGCAAGGGTGTCCGAGGGCGAATCGGCTGTGAAGTTATAGCTGTAGTGGGCGTTTGCCTGTTCCGTGGCTCGGCTGTGCTGCGGCGCGCCCTCATTTGAGAGTTCTATCTGCTCGACAATTTGCTCGACTCGTTTGCCGGAGGAATCCGTCATACGAACTACGAGCCGACCGGGGCTACGCAACAAATGGGTGGTGCGGCTGCTATCCGAGCCGGGGGATTTGATGAGAAGCTTGCGTGCTTCCCGCTTGCCGGCAGCTCCTCCGGCCTCGCTCAGCGAGTCGAAAGCGACAGAATCCGCCTGCTGCATATCCATCGAAACCGCAACAACTTTACGGAACGTCTCCTGCGTCTCCAACTGCCGGCTGACTTCAGACAAAGCAGCGAATACGTTTTGCCGGAATGCCTGCCGTTTCAATTCCATGGCGTTGGCGAGCAGATAGACCTGAATCGCCATCAATCCCAGCAAAGCCAGCGTGGCAACTGTCGTGATGGTGCGCACGGTTTTCTCCTTCAGCTTCATGGCGGGAATTTAGCAAACCAAATCCACAAATGCGCCCTGTTTAACACTTGTTAACACTTTTGTTAGCCTATCTCAGGAATACGCACGCAACAGAAAAAAGATGATCACGCCGGTGATCGAAACATAGAGCCAGACCGGCAAAGTGAACTTCGCGACTTTGCGGTGCGACTGCCGTTTATCCGTCAAGCCGAAAAACAAACTCGAAAGAATCATCGGTAACATGACCATCGATAACAGAATGTGAGAGATGAGGATAACAAAATACACCGGTCGAATCCAGCCTTCGCCCAGGAATTTTGTGTCGCCCTGCAGACTGTGATAGTAAACATAGCTCAGGAGAAACAGGGCTGAGACGCAGAAAGCCGTGATCATCAACTTGCGATGCAAGTCTTCTTTGCGCTGCTTGATAGCCCGGAACCCCAGCACCAGCAACACAGCCGCGCAGGCATTGAGGCCGGCGTTGACAGCGGGCAACATCGATACAGCCAAATTACTCTGACTGCTGCCGGGACGGAAATAGATCAACCAGATAAGGAAAGTCAGGGCCGCAGTTGTAATAATAGCGTTCCAGAAATAAAACGTGCGATTGCTTACGCTGAGCATCATTCCTCCAAACTTGCAGATTAGACCCATTAAAACGCCGACTGAGCATGCCGGTGTTCTCGCAAGCAAAGATAGGGAATAGCAGGGTAAAAAGAAAGAGTGCAGCGAGTTTGTTGGCGTTTAATGGGACAGCAGATCGAGCGTATGATGCAAAGCCTCCGGCCCGCTCCAGTGGCCGTGGCCCGGCACAACAACTTCCAGGTCAGGGAATCGCGCCAATACCCGATGCACCGAATGTGGCCAGGCTTCCAAATCAGCCTCGGCCGTATAGCCAAGATTGCGGGACTTGACCGAGCGTATGAAACATCCACCAAAAAGCAACCGTTCCTGCGGCAAATACACAACGATGTTCTCTGCCACATGGCCGGCGCCCGGATAATATGTAAGCAATGTTTTATCCCCGAGATCGATATGCTGGCTATCGGCAAGAACGGAGTCAGGCGCGGCAACACCGCGCTCCTGCGCCCGCCGGGCTATGTGCCCTGTGCTGACAACTTTGATGCCGCGTGCACGAAATGCAGAAGTCCCGGCCAGACAATCATCGTGAGAGTGAGTTGGGATCACGAGATGAACCGGCATTTTCAATTCAGTTTCTATCCACTGCAACAACTGTACTGTCTGAAGCGAATCCCAGGGCGTATCGATGACTACAACGCCTTTCTCGCTGGCAACGATCAGTCCGTTAGCTGCCGTCCATTTGTCGCCCAGTTTCGCATAGGAAACATGAATATAGACGTCCGCCCGAACTGCCTCTATCTTTAGTTCGGGCGGGGCCTGATCATCTTGTGCCGACAAAAAACCAGGGCTGACCAGAACACAAAGAGATATGAAGCCGAAAAATATTTTCATTTTCACCAACATGATATATTGATATATTTGATATGCAACATTATGCAACATATCAATATATCACGAAAATGGCAATCACTTTCATTCTGCTTCACGTTTGAAAACAAGCTCAAAACTCACAATTTTGCCATCCTGAGGCCCTTCGACGCGGGCATGGAACTCACTGTCTGATTTTGGCAAGTAAACGATCCTTTGCGGGAAGTCGTGGTTCGGATTTTCGAACACAAACTCAGACGCGTCAGCAAGCGTCAGCTTAAAAGCAACCGGGTAGGGATTTTCCGGCACTTTCGGGGTGTAATAGATTTCCTCGCCAAACTGCTCCAGGCGGAGAAACTCCAGATAAGTGGTATCGGCGCCGGACACGCGGTAACTTACGCCCTCGAACGTGCGCGGGCTCACTTTGGTCCAGGATTCGTAAATGGGGCCTTTGCTTCCCTGCCGTTTCCAGACGCCTGCCAGCCAATCGAATTGCTTGAGATCGCCTATGCTCTCCCGGGCAAATACCACGAAAGAAAGGCAGACTATGATTGCAAGCGTCAAGGTATGTCGTCCGCAAATTCGCATTCTATTTCTCCGTTTCCTGGTTAGATATGACAGACCAAAAGTTAAGAAAAACCGGTTCTCAAAACTTGTACAAATTCGACATTCTTTGTTTCGAAGTGAATACGTCTGCTATCCGGTGTTCATCACAGAAATAGGCTCGCGGATTTTGCCCCGAAAAAGCCTTGAATTCGCGGACGAAGTGAGGCTGGTCGAAATAGCCGCTCGCCAGAGCTATCTGAGTAAGACTACTCGGCCGAGACCCATCGATGAGGGAAAATATTCGCTGATACCGCATAATGCGGCAAAGTGCCTTTGGAGAAAGACCCACGATGCGTTTGAAAAGGCGCTCGAGCTGACGACTGCTGAGATAGAGCGTGCGGCCCAGCTCATCTATGCTAATCTGGCCATGCGATGCCAGAATCAGCCGCACTGACTGCTCAACGACGCTGCTGTGCTTCGCGCTCAGACATGACATCAGCAGTCGGTTCAGCGCCTTGTCGAGACCATTAATCTGAAGCGAGGCGCCAATAGCATCTTCAAGCTCGCGTGTGCGGCGGCTTCCCCAGATGGCGATCAAATCCGTGACCCGGTCGTTGAGCTCCTCGGCGGGCGTTGCCAAGGACGGATAGGCGCCGTGCGGTCGGAACCGGATGCCAAACGAGCCCACCCGGCCCGTTGGCTGTACCAGAAGATAGCTCCTCTTCTGGCCGCTGACAAAGCAGCGTGGCGGCGTGATGATGGCGCCGGCATCACCAAAGCGTCTGACGGAATCGCCATAGTGGAAAATAAGCTCGATGCAGCCATCCGGCAGAATTTTTTGCGGGCCCGCAAAGTGCTCCCCCGGCTCACTCTCCAGCACCCAGTAGCATTCGATGAACCTGCGTAGAGGCAGCGCAGGCCGAAATTCCCGATAACGCATGCCGCAAGATAGGGAGCGGCGGGATAGTTCGCAACAGGAATTCATCAGAAGTGACATCCTCTCGTCCCCACGCGAAGCATGGGACGAGAATCCGTACATCCGTCGGCCACAAACTGCAATTTTTATTGCTTATCATCATGAATCTCATAACTTACAAGCCATGTCAAAGAACTTCGCAAATCTAAAACAGGACAAACTCGATAGCAGCGAACGCCAGCAGTATGTCACGCGCTTGTTCGATGAGCTGGCGCCGCGTTACGACCGCTTCAACCGTTTTGTGAGTTTCAAGCGTGATGAGGCGTGGCGCACACGCGCCATCGAGCTGTTGCAGGAACGCGCCGGCGGCGTCATCCTGGATCTGGCGGCCGGAACCGGCGATCTGGCAAACTCTGCCATGCATCACGGTGCTCAGCAAGTGCACGTCTTCGACATTTCCAGCGAAATGCTGCAATTCGCCAAACGCAAGCTCGTGCCCTCGAACGGCGCGGCGGCGCCAGTAGCATTCACGCAGGGCAGCGCGCACCTGCTGCCGTTTCAGGATAAGTCCATCGATGGCGTGGTTAGTGGTTTTGCCATGCGCAACGTCTTTCACTTTCTGGATCAGGTGCTTGCAGAAATGCAGCGCGTGCTCAAACCGGGCGGCCGCATCGCTATTCTGGAGCTAAGCCGGCCAGGCAATACTCTGGTTCGACTTGGGTTCGAATTGCATCTGAAGACCATCATGCCGCTTATCGGACGGCTGGCCACGGGCGTCTCCACGCCGTTCGGATATCTGCGCCAGACCACCATGACTTTTCTCACAGCAGATGAATTCAAGCAACGTCTTGAACAGGCAGGCTTTGCCGGCGTAGGTTGGGAAACCTATCTATTTGGTGGCATTGCTATTCATTTTGGCGTGAAGCAGCCTTGACCTGGCATTTCGACGCCCGATAGCGCGCCCACAAGACGAACCTCACACGAACTGCCGCAAGAAAAGCGAATCATAAGCTCAGGCTTGCTGCTTCAGGCGGCTCTCTACCATGATGCAGGTATTGGCAAGGTAGTTGAAGTTGTTTTCCTGCAGAAAGGTTATAACACGCGGGTTTTCCGAGCCAGGCTGGAGCCACACATTTGTCAGATTTTGTCGCTGACATTCCTGCAGCACAGAAAGCGTCACTTCAGGCGGGACGACAAAATTAACGATAGTTGGCTTCTCGGGTAGATCGGACAAAGTCTTATACGCGGTGAGGCCGACTACTTTTTCCCGATTTGGATTGACCGGGAAAACTGTGTATCCCTTGCGCGTCAAATCTTTAAAGATGACATTGCCATATTTTTCCGGATTATCGGTGGCGCCTACCAGGGCAACCGTTGTCTCGGGATCATCCAGAAGAGCTATGATATCATTCATGCGTTTTCATCCGTGTTTGTTTGCGTTCAGAAGATGGTTTGGTTTTCCAGGCGCCATCCCATTCGGAAACTTCATAGCGGTTACTCATGGGAAAACTTGGCGGCCGGATGGTTTGCAGCCGCTTGTCAAACCGGATTCGTGTAGCATAACGTGGCTCTGTTGCTGACAAAGTTCCCGCAGTCAGGCTGCCATAGATAAAGAGCGTGTCATCACCGCGGCCGCCGAGATGGCGCACAACGAAGCGGTCCTTCGCAAATATGGATGCGTAAATATTCAAATCGCCGGGGCCGGTGACATCAGGATGGGCGATTTCGATATCATCTTCGCTGACGATGCCGAGATAATCGTGTGCGACATTCGATACCTCAGGATGGCGGGCGTAGGTCAAATCATCGTCGATGATGATGTCTCCGGCAGAGTACACCAGCACGCGTCCCCTGACAACGCCTTCGAGATGCAGCTTTTCATCTTTATCGCCCACGATATAATACGCCTCATTCTGCGGCAAACGATAGCGACCCTGTAAATCGTTGTCGTCTTGCAATTGTTTCCAGGTATAGGAGCCATCGGCATGAAAGAGGATGGCTACCTCGCCACGCAGCCGGTGTATGTTCTCCAGCGCAACAGTAGAATCATCGTAAAAAGGCGTAAACGAGCGAGGCAGTGAGATTTCCTTGACGCCTGTTTCCAGCCCGCCCAGGAATACGGACTCATCATCAAAAAAAGGACGGTTACTAGAAGTCTCGACGTCATAAGAAGCGGTAGTCACCTTGCCAAGAAACTTGGGCTTGATTCCCCAACTTTCGGCAATGTTGATCTTGGAGTTGGCATGGAATCGACCTTCCAGAACATCGTCGTGCACGGCAACCCACGGATCCCAATAGTCGACAAACTGGGCAAAATTCGAAAACGCCAGCCGGCGCATGCGCATCTCAGTGCTCACAGATACGCCATTTTCCTCCGACTCGATTTCAACCACCACCTCGTCCATCTCCATGCTCGATGCCGGCGCGCGGTGCTGAAAGCGGGCAGAATAAACCTGCCCCTTATGCTCCCACTCCAGCGTGGAATCGGGCAATTCCATTTTGTAGTAATCTTCCGTCCACTTCTTGAACTTCTTTTGCAGCATTTTATGTTGTCGCTCTGTGAGCGCAATCCTTGCCGAAACATGACGGAACGTGACATCGCCGGATGCAGGTACTGATGTCTCCGCAGGCTGAACAGCGTGTACGATATAGGGATTGTGCGCCGTTACATTGGTTTCCGGGGTATACAGATCTGGTATGGCTACAGGGCTGAGGCGACCCGGCGCGCCGTGATTTAAGTCTTTTGCCTCAGCGTGCTCTGGGGTGACATCAGTGCTGTTGTCGGAGCCGGTTGTCGGCTTTCCGGCAGCCAAAACTGGCCTCGGGCTCAGAGGGTTACTGTGATTTTTCAGCTTACGTGGTTGCTTTGCCTGGATTTTGCTCGGCAGTGATTCAGTTGCTTCTGGTCTCGAGTTTTCATATTGTTCGACCGGCGTAAAAACAAAGTCGAACACGAGCGGCCTTTCATAGAGATTTCTGACATGGAAGAAATCAAAAACAATTCCCAGAAGCAGAAACAGCCCTGCATGGACAAGACACGACAGAATACACGCTCTGGAGTAGGATGACAAATCCTTCCAGGAATGAATTGCTCCGGTAAAAGTGCGTCTAATAAATGATTTCATATTCAGCGGGCATTCCGAAACAAGATTATATCGGAACGGTTTACGAAGGTTACAACTCAAAAGCGGTGATATTAAGTCCGAACCGACAGGACAGTTTTAGATACATTTGCAGGTAAAAGTTAATTCCCCGCAGTCACAAATGCAAGCTATTTCCAATGGGTCAGGTGGGAAGGACGGCAGCAATCGGCGAGAAAAACAGACGGATAGAGCCAGATGGGTGTTGAGGTGAGTCAAGAGACAAATCGGAGGCCGGGCAGGAATTCAATGGCACAATGCCGGGCCTCCGGATTTAAAGTATCAGGATGCCGCACGGTAGGTCTTGCCTTCGACCAGCTCCATGGTTGGACTCTTTTTTCTCTCAGGTCTTGCCGGCAGAACGCCATGCCGTTTCAGGGTATGCGTGGTGTCATGCAAGCCACTTATCCTGACAGGTGGGATATTCAGGCGGAAGATGATCTTGTCGCGATCCAGAGGTGATATCTTCTGCTTGTAAAGCGTGTAGACGCCATTCAGATAGAGTTTCTGGTCAGATTGCAGAGATCCGGACTTTCGAAACTCGCGCTGGACCTGGAACTCCTTTGCCAATGCACCTTCGACCATTGGACTATAACCGTGCCGTCTGCGCGGGCTCTTTTTCTGCTTGCGGACGTGATTGAGTTTCTGCTGCAGCTTCACCAGCGCTGTCTGGCCAAAATCAAAACGGACGGACTTGCCGAAGTGAATGGTCGTATAAATAGATTCCAGCAAATCCTTTTGCGCCACAATGCGTGGATTCTGATGGCTGTCGATAGAATTCAATATCATACGCGCCTTACGCAGATAGAGCTCGGACATCTTGCCATCATTCAACAGGTGCAAGGCTGAGGAGATGTAGATGAAATGCCATGGATCAAGGTAGAGGTTGGCGCGGTTTTCGTTTACGTCGCACTTGTCATCGATCAGTTTGAGAATGTCCTGATGGCTGGCGTCTAACTCGCGTCCGATTTGCGCTCCAAGTCTGATGGCGCACTGGAAGCAGGCGATAGCCTTGCGTAGCAGCAAGGTGTAATCCACATAACGCCCGTTCAGGTAAATGCCTTTGCTGGAATTGAACGCGATACCGGCCAAATCAAAATAGGTAAAACCGAGATTTTCAAATAGCGGCACACTGTTGGAATTTCTTTCGAGCAGACTTTCAAGGATGTTCAGAAACCGGGTCAGCGCTACCAGCGCCCTGCGTATCTCTGCTGAAGTCAGGATGCCTTTGACCGGGATACTGTCGCTGTTGCGCAAACTCCACAGAAAAAAATAAAGTTTGGCCGGGATCGTGCGCAACAAAGCATGCGTTTGCCGGACATCAATTTGGCCGGGCGCTTTCATTGGCATTTTCTTTAGAAAAACCCGAAACTCTCTGGATGAGAGCTCTTTGCACAAGACATCGATAACCAGCCGCGTCGGAATTCTGACCTCATCGCCGTGCTCACGATAAAGCTTGATGAGCTGGTCGATATCCTTTATTTCCTGAATTCCGACGACCCCCATCCTCTTATCGCCGGATGCGATTCCCTTTCGGCTTCCATTCAACATATCTTTAACCTCTCGTAGTTGTAAGAAAAACTGAGCTACGCGAAAGAGGAGAGAAGAAGCCACTATGTGATCTGGATTCAGAAGAGATGTGTACCTGTACTACCCTGAGCCAACTATTTGCAAGGCATGCTGCAAAATACGGTCGTGCTCTCCTTTCGGCGGGCGAACACGACCGCAAATGCAACAAGCTTACCTCTCCTTTCCTTGCTTTATTGAAAAGCAAAAGCAATGCCAGAAATCTGGGAGAAAAATCGTTTACTTTTTATACAGTAAATACAAAATTGTAAGTAGCTTATTTTCAGATGGTTAGTCTGTTGCCAACTCCGGTGCTCGCGAATGATAGCGAAACTACGCCAGACAAACAAAATGAAAATAATTTATACTAATTCTGGCGAATTTTCGCAGATGATCGGAAACACTCTTACAACTCATTGATTATTCATAAGCTACGTATTAGTCGGTCTACAGCTCAGCAGCATGTAATTTTTTCACACTGATGAGCTTGCTATGTAAAACTGTCCTGTCGCCACTCTAGCGTTGGTCAATTTTGGGTATTTTCTACCCAAAACCAGGGCCGGTAATTGAGGGACGACCATACTGCTGGGGAGAATTGAAAGAGTTGTTCCGATGATGAAGCTTTAGAGTTGCGTTGACCTTATCCAATCAGCAAACAGGCGGGGCAGGAGCCCGATTCGTCCCAGATCATCTGCAACCAGAGATAGCGCCTCCAGTTCGTCCCAGGCTTCACTCAGCGCGGATGGTATATCATCAATGACTGCGCCACGCTCCTGCAATGTACCCATCAATCTCAGCAGCTTTCTCTGAGCTTCGGTTCGGTAGGCCCACACTTCCTTTTCAAAATAACGTCCGGCTTCGTTTTCTGCAATGCCAGCGCGTAGCTGTTCGCCGGCTTCTTTGGCCATGGCAAGCTCGATGTCGCGTGCGTTACTCTGTTGGCAGACGTAGTCTGCATAACGCAACGTCAGATAAGGGTGGCCGGCGCACTCCTGAAACAGATGATGCGCAGCCTCTGGTTGCCACCACCTATTGCGCCAAAGGCCCAGACCTTGTATCATGACACGGCTCTGGTCGCCAGACAAAAAGCCAATGTGCTCGAACTCGGCATCCGGCAACATATCTGCAAGCTGGTTCCTTTCCGGTGCGCCGTCACGAACTGTCACCAACGCTGAAAAACATCTGTTGCCCTTCTCAAACAACTGGATGACATGTTTATACAAATCGAGCTGGTTTCTGTTCTGCTCCGATGCATAGTGCTCGAAATTATCAAAGATCAAAACGAAAGGCTTGTTGTGGCCTGCCATCTGCCAGGCATCGAAAAGTGCAAACATGGCCGGCGCGATGCCCTGCGACTTCAAAATAGCGACGGCATTGGGGAGATTGGAGATGCCCGATTCCATCAGAAAAGTATAGATGGGTTTTATGAGTTCGGTCCCGACCTGCCTGGGCTCAATGGCAACTTTTGCACAATCAAGAAATGTTGTTGGTACATCATGCAGCCGGGATCGAATTTGCCGGGCGAGTGAGGTCAGGCCAACCCTCCTGATGCCCGAGAGCACGACATTGCGTCCGTTTCGGAGTTCTTGCGGCAGGCGATCCAGCACTTCGTGCCGGCCAAAGAACCGAACCGGATCATGCCAGGTTTCAGGACTGCGATAGGGGTTCGTGCCTTGATCATAGTGCTGGTCGATACGATGGAGCATCTCAGTGCAATTCCCGTCTGCAAGCGCGCGCTGCAGCAGCGCTGTGGAAACGGGAATGAGCTTGTGCGGCAATTCATTGCGCAGGCTCACCAGGTGTTCAATTCTGTTATCAGCAGAATCATACACGATGTACAAGCGGGTTTCCGGAGCTTTGCGTAATTGCCTGTCGGCGATAGTCTGCGACTTGTTGTCTATGTCGATGTCATCCCTCCAGCAAAGGGCAAGGCCTGGCCGCCGGTTGTTCCCGGGCCGAAGCCAATACAGTTGCGCGGTCAGCAATTTCACGCCGTTGTAGCCCGCCTGTGAAAAAAAGTCAGCGATTTTGTCTTTGGCCGGCACGCTTTCTTTCCGCAACAACACGAACCCCAGCACAGCGAGAGCTATGGCTGCCGCGCCCGTTGGCCAAATCCACAGTGGCAAGCCGTCGGATGATTCGGTGATCGCGTGACCATTGTTTGGTGCTGGTTGATCGAGCGCAACCATATCGGAAAGATCGTCACGCCTGAGCTTATTGACAAAATCGAACAACGGAGACAGCCGTGAAAGCTCATTATCAAAACGGACGGCAGCATAGGCTTCGGCCCCGCGCGAACCGGTGTAATTCAACGTGTTTTGCTTATAGGCAAGCCACTCGCCATCCGGCAAGTTGACAATGGTTAATTCAGGCTGTTTGCCGGGTAGCCGCCATAACTTAATTTTGCCATCAGGGCCGGAGGAAACCAGGCTCTGGCTATCCGACAGGAAGGCAAGCGCATTGATGTCGTTGGAATGGCCGGGCAGCTCATCAACTTCACGCCAGGTCCGGACATCCCAAATTTTGATCAGATTGCCAAACCCTCCTGATGCCAGCAGCTTGCCGTCCGGGCTAAAGCAAACAGTCTTAACACTTGAGAGATGACCGCTCAGGGTGTGGACCAGGGCGCCGGTACGCACATCCCAGATCATCACGGTGTTGTCTGAGCTGGCTGAGGCCAGGCGGGCGCCATCCGGGCTAAAAGAGGAAAGTCTCACCAGAGCTGCATGCCCGAGCAGGGTGTGCAAAAGCGCGCCAGAGCGCGAATCCCAAATTCTGACGGAATAGTCATCACTGGTGGAAGCGAGCAATAAGCCGTTGGGACTGAAGCGTACACTCCACACGCGGGCAGTGTGGCCTTCAAGCGTGTCAAGCAGCCGTCCGGAGCTGCGGTCCCACACTTTGATGGTTTTGTCATTGCCGGCGGAGGCAACTCTGCGCGAATCCGGGCTGAGAGAAGCAGAATAAACCGGCCCGCTATGTCCGCGCAAAGCTCTGATGAGCCTGCCGGTGTTGCGGTTCCAGGTTTTGACGGCGCCGTCCTCACCGGCTGAGGCGATGTGACCTCCTATGGGGTCGATGGAGACCGACCACACCGGGCCGGCGTGTGCGGCAATTGTTCTCTCCAACCTGCCGCGCTTCACATTCCAAATCTTGATGGAGCCGTCGACATGGGCCGTGGCAACACAGTCATCAGCATGCGAGGCGAGGTCCAGGACTTCTGCGCTTTGTGCCGGCAGCCGTGCAGCGAATTCACGTCTTGCCACATGCCA
>CAZVSL010000072.1:0-13966 GCA_964629935.1 uncultured Calditrichaceae bacterium
AGAATTGCACGCTGTACTTGCGCACAAACGTGCTTTTCTTCATCTTGTCGAAAATACCCAGCCGTTTCAATGTCCAGTACGTGCCTGGCATCAGAGACTCGCCAATGCGAAATCGCGGGAATTCATCACGCTCCAGAACCAGCACGTTATGGCCTTTTTCAGCGACTAGGGCAGCGGTTGTGGCGCCAGCCGGGCCGCCGCCAATTATGATTACATCGTATCTACTCATTGCGTTGTCATTTCTTTTGCTGTTTTTCATTCTATAAATATGTCACCGTTACGCGGTTCTTGCATGCCTTTGTGCGCTGGCATGCAAAATTTCAGCTTTCACAAAATGCTTATAGCGAAAAACTAACCCCGCCATAAATCGCACGCGGATTGCCCGGCGTCACCGAGGACGAACCAATGCCACCACGACGCAAATAATCCTGATCTGTGATGTTCTTGACATTCAGGCTCCATCGCAGATTGCCATAAGTGTAAAACAGCGAGGCATCGAAGGTTACATAATCATCGATTTCAAAGATGTTGCTCTCATCCACAAACTGCTCGCTGACATAACGAAACCCGGCGCCCACCCCAATGCCGTGAACGATATCTTTGGTGGTCCAGAAATTGACGATATGCTCGGGCGCAAACACGGGTGTCTGCCCGGCAAAATCGAGAATCTGGCCGGTTGCCGGGTCCAGCTCTCTGAACTCAGTGAGTTCAGCATCCGTGTAAGCATAGTTCAAGAAGGCGTTCCAACCGCGAACCGGCTGCATCGCCAGCTCCAGCTCAACGCCTCGCGAGCGCTGGTCGCCGTTCTGCTGGGTCACGCCGGTTTCATCCGGAATGCCGATGTTCTGTCTTTCGAGCTGATAAACCGCAACGCTTGAAGAGAGTCTGCCGCCAAAAGCACTGAGCTTGGCGCCGGCTTCAAATTGCGTGCTTTCTTCAGGCTCAGGCTCGCCCACCGCCAGCGTGGATGGCGCCCGGAAAGACTGACCAGCGTTGGCGTAAAGCGACAGTTCCCGGGTCGGCGAAATCGTAAGCCCGGCCATTGGGCTGAACTTTTCGTAGTTGCGCGTATTTTCCAGCGGCGCCTGCTGAAACGCCTTCATGCCAAGCGGTGCATTTTCATCATAGTTGATGACGTCAAACCGGCCACCGACGAGAAGCTGCACTTTTTCGGAGAATTTGGCCTGATTGACAAAATAGGGCGCCAGAATCAGGCTGCGGGAATCGCCCCGTGCAAATGGCAGGAAGGTAAGCTGCTCACGACTTTGCACGAAGTCCATGGGATTGTTCAAATCGATGGCAAGCTCCAGGTTCATGCCCGCCGGATTCGCTTGACTTGGCGGCGTAAACGGTGCGATATCGAGATTGAAATCATCAGCCTGACGTGCTAACTCCAAACCCGTAAGCAGGCTGTGTTTAATGGAACCTGTCCGGAAACGAAACTCAACATCAACCTGATTTCCGATGAAATTCTGAACATCGTCGAGCGCATTGAGCGTGCGAATAACATTGAACTCGCCGGGCCGCGTTGGATCCGGAAAGGCGCCATTCATGAGTGCTCCGGTAGACTGCCAGTCAAGCCGTGTGACATAGAACTTATTGCGCAAGTCGATGTGCTCACCAAGCTGACGGCGATAGTCAAGGCGCATGCGAAACAGGTCCTGTTGCGAATCATCGATGGGGGTCTGATAGGATCGCGTGCGCGGCACATTCGGTAGATCAGGTATAAGATTGAAGCTCTGATCCGGATTGAACTGCAACGGCAATCCTGCATCGGGTTCAGCGTTGCTGCGCACATATTCGAAATTGGCGGTGACCGAGCTGCGGTTATCGATGCGCCAGGTCACGGCAGGATTGATGGCGTAGGTGTTATGCGCTTTATCATCACGGTAATTCTCGCTGTCCTGCCACAATCCGTTGACGCGAAAGGCAACATTCGAGGTCGCATTCAAGCCAACGTCAAAGGTACCGCGATACGTTTGAAACTCGCCATACGAGCCTGAGATCTGCGCGAAATTACGAAACACCGGTTGTTTGCGGTTCAGGTTGACCGCGCCGGAAAGCGGATTGCTGCCGTAGAGAAAGGCTGCCGGCCCTTTCAGGACCTCGACCCGTTCAATGTTGTACAAATTGTAAAAGCTCACTTCCGGTTCCGGCGCCGCGTCCGTCAGTACAAGTCCGCCTGAAAGCGACTCAAAACCACGGATGAGAAAGAAATCATGGGTGCCGGTTCCATGCTGCACATTGACGCCGCTTATGTTCTTAATGGCATCGTTCAGGGTGATACCATTCTGGCTGTCAAAAAGCGGACGCGTGACAACGCCGACGCTGGCCGGCGTATTGTGCAAAGGCAGCACCATCTTGGTGGCGATCGCATTGACCGTCGGAATCCGCAAATGACGTAAGCCTTCGACCGTAACGGTATCTGCAAAGTAGAAGGCTTCTGTCTCTTGTTGTGCCTGCAGCGCGGCCGGCAACAGAAGCGCCACCGTCAGCATCAGGCCTGTCAATTTTCGTATCATGGTTGATAAACCCTCCGTATTAAATCAAGTTTAACAATTCAAAATTCTACCATAGATAATTCTTTGAGGCGCCCTTTGGAAGAGTCTTCTTTTCGCCCCGATTTGTTGGTTTGCTAACAAGATTCTTCCAGAATGACACAAAGCAAGCGTCCCGACTTCGCTAACCGGCAAAATCCAGACAGAGCAGTTCTTTCTGATTCCGAATATAGAGCCGACCGTCAACCAGTGTCGGGATCGTCCAGCAACGCCCTTTCAACATCTGTGCGCTCGACTTCTCCACATACTCGCGCGGTGTGGCCTCAATCAACACCAGCTTGCCGCGTTCGCTAAGCAGGATGATGTGGCCATCAGCAGCCATGAGTGAGCCTTTGCCAAAACCGCGGGTCGCCCACCTGGTCTCCTGAGTCTTGACATCGACACAGCGCAGCGTGCCTTCATCAAAACCGTAAAGATGACCGTCGATCAACAATGACGTCGAAAAATGATTACGCATCACCCGGCTCTTCCAGATTTCTTCAAAGTCGACGTTGTTATTCTTCACTACCAAACGCAGAACCGCGCCGCCAACATTATAGCCTGAAGAGATAAACACTTTGTCGGGTTTGATAAACACCGGCGTGGCAGCGTTGACGTCATAGCTGGTAATCCACGGATAGCTCCAGTAAAAGTCGCCATTATCCGGGTTCACGGAAATCAGCTTATTGCCGGTGAAGCATAGCGCCTGCCTCACACCATTGACCTCGACGACGATCGGCGCCGAATAGCCGGGCAGCTCGGTTTCGGTTTTCCAGACCACGCTGCCGTCGTCTTTATCAAAAGCGACAAAGCCATAATCGCCTTTGCCGCCGACGTCCACCAACAGCATATTCTTGTACACCAGCGGTGAGGTGGCTACGCCCCAGGTCGGGATTTGGGCGCCATATTCGGAGCGCAAGTCATGCTTCCAGATAACTTGACCATTGTTGGCATCGAGAGCAGCCAGATTGGCCTGCGCACTTACGGCATAAACGATACCCTCGTGCACCGTGGGTGTGGAACGCGGCCCATGACCGAACTGATTGGTGAATTTGTTGTCGATGCGATAGCGCCAGAGCTCATCGCCGGTTTTGGCATCATAGCACAGAACAAATTCGTCAGAGCCGGAGCCAAACGCGGTGTAAAGTTTGCCATCGAGCACGGACATACCGGAATAGCCATCACCGGATGGCGCCTGCCACAGGACCTTCGGACCGCTCTCCGGAAAGCTGGTGAGGATGCCGGTTTCAGATGAGATTCCGTTGCGATTTGGTCCGAGCCATTGCGGCCAGTCGTGCTCTGCAAAGCTGATCAGTGAGCCCGTGGCTTCGCTCTTCCAGTTGCTTACCACACCTGCCGATGAGGTGATACTCGCTGTTTCTTCACCTGAATCACCAATGCCGAAGTTAGAGAGTCCAAACAACAAGCCGGCTGCCAGGGCGCAAAGGCCAGCGAATATGAGAATGTTCGATTTCTTCATTAGAAACTTCAAACCTCTGTTAGTTTAACGGGAAGAATGTTTTCAAAATCTCGTGCGTACGCGTGCGCCAGCTCGCCCAGCCATAGCCAGTTGGCGCTTCGCCGCCAGCTACTTTATAGCCCTTATCCCCGATGTGCCTGGCAAGCTGCTGGTTTTCTACTCTGATATCCCATGCTTCTACGGGGCTGCGCAAATCATACTTGCCCCAATCCAGGTAAACGCGCAGCGGTTGCTTCTCTGCCTCTTCTGTGATTACTTCTTTCAGCTCATTGAGATTTGCGGTCAGCAAACCGGTAGACTGTGTGGCTACATTGCCGAACACGCCCGGATATTTGAAGGAAGCATAAACCGATATGAAGCCCGGTCCCCAGCCGGCTCCAAGGCTCGCGCGCGCCTCAGGTTTAGCAATAGTACGGAAATTCTCATCCACATAGGGAATCAGCTCTTCAATGACCATCTTGCAGTACGCATCCTTACCATCGCCCTGATACTCGTTGCCTGCTTCCGGGGCGTGATAGATAAAGACGCCGATGAGCGGTTGTACACCCTTACCAATCAGATTATCCAGGCTCGTTTGCATCTTGCCGAACGAAAGCGCCCGTTCACCCCGGTGGACATAAATAACCGGATAACGCTGGTCCGGATTCTCATCATAACCGGGTGGCAGATAGAAGTCGATGCGGCGCTCGTTGCCGGCAATCTTGCTTTCGAAACGCATGGTATCGATTCTGCTACTTGCCACATCATCAGGTTCGGAGAGATGCGCCGGCTCAGTGTATTGCGGCATTTCCAGATAAGACACCTCACCGGATGGTTCGGCGCCGTGGTGCGTGTTGAGGGAGTCGATTGTGCGCTTGTCGAAATCGACGATATAGCCATAATTAAGACGTGCGCGTGGGTCGATGCGGGTGGCGTAATAGTACAAGTTCGTACCTGCGAGCCGTGTTAACGGCTGGTCGAACTCGATGCCCACCATGTCACCGTACAGAACGACGTCTTTGGCTTGCCCCTGGTAGAGAAAATGGACGATATCATCTTCGATGATCGGAAACTCTTTCTGAGCGGCCATGAATTTATCGACAACGGCTTGTTTGTCGCTGGCCGACTCTACCTCCTTTAAGAATTTCCCGAAGGTTTCACCGAGCACCATCTCTTCATCCTGCTCCGCGCTTGCCATCCTGTCGACTCTTGTGATGTCGATGGCCGCCATCTCACCGAGACTGCGCGCATAGATGCGGCCGTTTGCGAAGCTGGCCGGAGTCCAGGCCAAATCATCGAACACGTGTCGATTCATCACTTCCTGATAGCCTTCGGGTGATGCTTTTGAGACCGCAACGTCACCGGTCTTGGTTACGATCACGAGGTGACCATCGACCAGGATTGTCCAGCCGTCGCCTGGCTCGCGCGACTTCCACACGGTTTCGCCTGTTGTGGCATCAAGACATGTGAGAAAGCGGGAGCTATAACCAAACAAATAACCGTCATGATAAACCGGCGGATTGTAGGTGCCGCGGATATTGCGATTCTTCCACAGCTCCTCAGTTGCGTAGCCATCTTCCGTCTTCTTGACCTCGAAGGCCATCGACTCCTGCCACTTGTATTGAATGAACAAACGGTTGTCGCCGATGGCTACCGGATGGATATTGCTGCTACCGCCATCGTGCTTGAATTCCCACAACAGTTCTCCGCTCGCAGGCTCAATACCGTAAATGTATTTGTTGCCGGCGCAAACAAGCTGGTTCTGGCCGTGAATTTGCGTCATGATAGGGGAATGGTAGTTCGAGGTATCGCTGCCCGCTGTCCAGAGCTGCTCACCACTGTTGCCATCGAGCCCAACAATGGTCCCCGCCTTGCCGCTTGTCTCCAGAATCACGACGTTGCCTTCCACGATGGGAGCGGTCGCGAATCCATAGAACGGTACAAAGGAATTGAAGTCGGTCTCGAGGTGTTTGGTCCAGAGTTCCTGTCCGGTTTTAAGATCGAGCGCGAAAAAGTGGCCATCCGCCCCCAGGCCAAACATCTTGCCATTGGCAACAGCGGGGGTGGAGATCGGACCATCGTGCGAACCGTCGTGACCTTTGTAGGTTTGGCTGATCTTGTAGCGCCACAGCTCCCTGCCCGTCTCCGGATCAAAGGCCGCGGCATAATCATCACCATTGTCTGTGAATAATGTGACAGCATAACCCTGCGCCACCGAGACGCTGGAATAGCCCGAGCCGAGTGGTTTGCGCCAGACAACCTTCAGATCTTGGGTCAGGTCATGGTCAAACACTCCGGCGCCAGACACCGTAGCATCCATGCTCTTGCCACGCCAGCGCGGCCAGTCGGCACTTTCAGCAACCACAAGGTTGCTCAAACAAGTGACCAGTACCAACAACATGATTGAGTGTATCAATCCTGTCTTCATAATAGTCCTCTCTATAACGTGTATATGTGTTAGCGGGCTAAGCTGCTTTGATTCCTTCACAGTTCAGCACTCTTAACACGCCAACACCAATAACACACTAACACCTTAACACTTCAATTACTTTCTGGTATGCTTCATCCCGAAGAAATGCATCAGAATCTGATCGGTGCGATTGCGCCAGCTTGCCCAGCCAAAACCCTGGCTCAATTCTCCACCACCGACTTCGTATCCCTTTTCTTTCAAGAACTTGTTGAAGTCGCGGTTGAGATCGGTCCAGCGCAAGTTGGCGTTATAGTTAAGATCGTAGACGCCCCAGTCCTGATAGAGCTTCATAGACTTTGCATCCGAACTTGCGATAAGCTCGCGCAGCTCAGTGCCGCCGGCATTGGGCATCAGGTGGCCGGACTGGCTGGCGGCGTTGGCAAAGACCTGCGGATATTTGAAAGCAGCATAATACGCTGCATAGCCGCCTTCGTCGCCGCCCATAATAGCACGGGACTCACGCGTGGCAATCGTTCTATATTTTTTGTCGATCATCGCTACCAGCTCTTCGGCATACATTTGCGCGTGCTGATCTTTTTGGTTTCGTGCATATTCGGCAAAGGAATTCGGCGCTTCCACAAACACAGCGATAACCGGCTGGATTTTTTTGTCAGCGATAAGATTGTCCAGAGTCACCGGGATAGCCTGAAAATCTTTGGCGCCGCGGCCGTAATTGGCAAACAATACCGGATACTTCGACTCGCTCTGCGCATATCCTGCCGGCAAATACACGTGCACATTGCGGCTATTGTCCAGAATGTCACTGGCGAATTCGAAGGTTTCGATGGTTCCCTTTGCCACATTTTCACGCGGTCTGAAATGGTCGACGACCTTCGCTTCCGGCATTCTCAGCAAAGAAGCGTCGCCCTGCAATGTTGCCGGACCGCCGGGCGCGGCGCCATTGGGATTGCGCGGATCCGTGATGACACTGTCAAAATCCTTGCGCAATTGATATGCTATCTGCGCATTCGGCGCCAGCTCAAAAGAGGCGAAAAAGAAATCAGTGCCGTCAATGCGGTGCAATGCCTGCTCGGCGTTGACATTCAACATATCACCCAGCACGGCCACATCCTTGGCCTCGCCATGAAAGACGATGTGTGCGAAGCGGTCGCCTTCAATGATGGGCGAGTTCGGGTGTTCCGCCAGGAAGGCAGCCACCAGCTTCTGCTTCTGATCGTCCGGCGCGGCTTCGACGCGCTTGACGAATTTGGCAAATTCGCCGTCCGGATTCACCACTTCGAGCTCCGGCTCATCAAGGGTGAGCTGCGTCTCATCGACTTTAGCGACGTCCACGCGAGCTATCTCAAACAGATTGCGCACGTATATGCTGCCGTTAGCGAAACTCGGAGGCGTCCAGGTCAGGCCTTCGAATACTTCCAGGCTGGCCATTTCCACATAATCTTCAGTGGAAGCTTTAGCCACGTGCAGCGTGCCCCGTTTGGTGAGAATCACCAGATGGTCATCAACCAGGATCATAAAGCCATCACCAGGGGGGCGAGATTTCCATACAGTTTCACCCGTAGCCGCGTCGACGCAAGTCAGAAAGCGACCGCTGTAGCCATAGAGATGGCCTTCGTGATACACAGAGGTGTTGAAGGTGCTGCGGATGTTGCGGTTGTTCCACACTTCGTTGGCTTCGTATGCACCGTTCTGCTTCGAAAGCTGGATGAGCGCCGAGCGCTGAAAATTATGATTCAGGAAGATTTTGTCCTCGCCGACAACCACCGGGTTGAAACTGTTCCACTGGCCATTGTGGCGGTACTGCCACAGTACTTCTCCGTTTTCTGGATGCAGGCCGAAAATCTGGTGATCGGTTACAGATACGATCTGATCTTCACCAAGCAACCGCGCATGCACCGGAGACTGATAGTTAACCGTATCGCCTTTGGCTGACCAGAGCAACTCGCCGGTATTCTTGTCGAAGCCACAGAACGTATGTTCTTTTTGGCCGCCTGTCTGACAGAAAAGCAGATCTCCCATAACGATGGGGGAGGTGCCAAATCCGTGGAATGGTTCCAGCGGATCGATTTCTGCTTTTACGTTCTTCGACCAGATTTTCTGGCCATTTGAGGCGTTGAGCGCCAGCAGCTCACCAGTGCGGGCATAAACATAAACTTCATTGCCATCGATGGTAGGCGTGGAGATTTGGCCGTTATGGGAGCCATCGTGCCCCTCAAACGTTTCTCCCAGAGTATAACGCCACAGCTCGCTGCCATCCTCGGCGTCGAACGCCACAACATAATCGTACGTGCTGTCGGAGTACATCGTAACCGCTCGCCCATCCGCCACTGAGATGCTGGAATAACCCGAACCCAGCGGTTTCTTCCAGCCGATTTTCAATCCATATCCTTCATCAAAACGAAAAACATCATCCTGCAAAGCTTTGCCGTCCATATTGGCGCCACGCCATTTCGGCCAATCCTTGCTATCGCTGCCCTTGCCTGCCAGCACGCTGCCGGTCAGGACCATCATCAACCCCAGGGCCAGCGGCGTGCTCAGAAACCGATACACTTTACCTGCTGCTTTCATAACGACTCTCCTTAACTGTTAGTGAAACAACTCGTACCTGTCTAAAGGGAAGAGCAAGAGCGGATTGCGTAAATCGAAAATCAGAAAACGTACCACAAGAACTTTGCGCAGACGTCAAGGTCAACACACGAATTTCGAGTTCCGATTTCCGAATCACGTGTACCTGGCGTTGCGATAATGCTCGGCATAGAACTCCGGCAGCAACTGGTCTACGCACAGCAGACCCGCGGTCGTCAGCCTGACTTCCGTCTCATCGAAGGTCAACATACCTTCATCTTGCAGCTTGCGATATGCATCCCAGAAGCGCCCGATAATGTTTTCGCCAAACTTTTCCCGGAAATAGCCGACATTGATGCGTCCGAGCTTGAGCTGCAGGATCATCTCGCGGGTCAGGCGTTCCTCGAGAGAAGTGACAAAAGCGCGTTTGAGCGGCAGCTTGTTCGCCGCCACCCGGTCGATGTAGCCATCCCAGGAAGAAGCATTCTGGATGTGTACGCCGCCTATATGTCCGAAGGATGCCACACCGGCGCCGATCATATCGGTGGTGCGCCAAACTGCGTCACGATAAACGAAGCGGCATTTCTTATCCTTCTTGACCATGGTGTATGCGCTGGAAATCTCATAGCCTGCCTGTTCAAGTTGCTCGAAGGCATAAAGGTGCCACTCACGCTTGGTTTGCCAATCCGCGATGTGAAGGTCTTTGCCTTCTTCGTTGAGCATTTTAGTATAAACCGTGTTGAACGGCAGCTCCATCTGGTAAATGGTCACGCTGTCCGGACTGACATCGATGGTCTTTTGCACATTGTCCTTCCAGGATTCCCAGGTCTCGCCCACCATGCCTGCGATCAGATCGATATTGAGCTGTTCAAAATCCAAAGCTTCGATCCAGGGCAACACATCATAAATCTCCTTTGAGAGATGGGCGCGGCCATTTTCACTCAAAATAAAATCATCGAAGTTTTCGATGCCGATGCTCAACCGTGTGACGCCGATGTCGCGAATGGCTTCAAGTTTGGACTGGCTCAGGGTGCCCGGTTCACACTCGAACGTGACTTCCTCGGCGCCCTGCCACGGAATACTGGCCTTTAGTCTGGCGGCTAATTTGCGAAGATGTTTGACACTGATATAGGAAGGAGTACCCCCGCCGAAATAGACAAACTGAAGCGGCCTGCCCGATATTGCCGGCAGTGCGCTGTACAGCTCAACTTCGCGGGCCAGGCTATCGAGATAGGTTTCAATCTCAGATGCATTTCTGTCGGTATACACTCTGAAGTAACAGAACTTGCACCGTTTACGACAAAAGGGTATGTGGAGATAAAGTCCGAGCGGATTGTCACGCTCGGGTGAAGAACCGAGTGCTTCTATTCCCGCACCAACCTTGTCCTCACTCCAGAAAGAGTAAGGAGGATAATTCGAGACAAAGACGCTGCCAACATCCGTCTCCTTCAGATCCAATCTTGCAGTTGCTGGTTCGGCTTTCGTTGTTTGCGTCGTCATTGTCATATAGTCATCACCTGCTCATTTTTCATTCTTGTTTACTATTCAAAACACATCAAGACGCCGTCGTCGTTGCCAATCACAAATCTGTCGTGCGCATAGCTTGGCGAGGCGACGATCGAAGCGCCGCTGTCATACTCCCACAGCGCTTTGCCGGTGTTGATATCCAGGATATAGATTTTGCCGCTGGCTGAGGCAAAAATCACCCGCCCACCCACGATAACCGGTGACGATTCGATCTTTGCCCGTGTGCTGAAAGTCCAGCGCGCTTGGCCGGTTCCAGCATCCAGAGCGTGCAGCATTTTGTCACGGCCGCCGACTACTACGAGGTCTGGCGTCACGGCCGCTGACGAGTAAAACGGAAACTTCCGCTTTGGATGCTCATAGCGCCATTTCACTTCGGAGTTCTGTAGGTTCAGGCAGATAACCTTGTTGCCAAAAGTCCCGAAGAACGCTTGCTTGTTCAGGATCGCCGGACTTGCGGCCACATAGTCACCCAGGCTCACTTTCTCGACTTCTTTGCCGGTGGCGATATCCAGCGCGCGAAAGAAGCCATCGCAGCCGGTCGCGTAGACTTTGCCATCCGCAATGGCCGGCGTGCCATGGATGTAGCCTTCGGATTCCAGCCGCCAGAGCAGCTCGCCGTCTTGCGCAGACAGGCAATAGAGCGAATTGTCGTAGCTGCCAAACAACACCCTGCCTTCGTAAAAGTTGGCTGAGGAGATAATCTCGCCCTCGGTTTCGAAACGCCAGAGGGAGTCGCCGTTGGCCGCATTCACAGCACGAAAGTAGCCATATTCATCGCCAAAATAAACGGCGCCCTTATAAACTGTTGGCGAGGCTTTGATGCCGGAGGAGGCTTTCGCTTTCCACTTTAGTTTGCCTGTATCAAAATCAACGGCGTACAGGTAGCCGTCGAGCGAGCCGACATAGACGGTACCGTCCTGAATCGCGGCAGTCGATTCAATCGCATCTGTTACCTTGAAAACCCACTTTGGCTGGGGATTGTCGGACACTTTGCCGTCCACCACACCTGTGAGCTGGCGGTTACCCCGAAAAAGCGGCCAGGCATTTCCAGAAACATCGTTCTCCTTAGAATCGTCATCAGCCAGCGCTATCGAGGCGGAGATCATAATTCCAAAGACTACAATCATACAAAGCTTTGTTTTGTGGTAAGTCTTCATTTCAAAGCCTCTAAACTCGAATTTTGAGTTTAGGATTTCGGATTTCTTATGATTAACTTCAATTGCTGTTTCGCCGCGCCTGTATATCAGTCGCCAGAATGTCCGCAGCGCACTCATCCTAAAAGGCCTCCTGATAGAGCTGTAAAAATTCGTCCTTACTAACCTGACGCGGATTAAACCCGCCCGTCCACTGCGAGGCTGCTTCGGATGCCAGCTCGTTTAAGCGCTGTTTATCCACGTGATAATCTCGCAGTCTGTCAGACCAGCCATTGGCTCTGAAAAGCTCATGCAAGCCTTCGGCTAAACCGGCCGCACCGGAACCTTCCTTTTCTCTCCAGCCGCTCAGTTGCAACAATTCATCGTAATCGCCGTTGACCTCATGGCCATTGAATCGCACCACGTGCGGCAACATCAACCCGACGGCCTTGCCGTGGATGATGCCATAGCGCGCCGTCAGCGGGTTGGCGCAAGCGTGGGCTGCGCCAAGCATCGAGCTTTCGATAGCAGCGCCGGCAAGGTGGGCGCCGATCATCATGCTCTCGAGCACTTCGAGGTCATCGCTGTCCTGTACGACAGTCGCGTAATTTGCAGACAGGCGGCGCCACGCCTCCTTAGCAAACATGCGGGAAAAAGCATTGCTTTTCGTACAAACGAAACTCTCGATCGCGTGCGACATCGCATCCATACCGGTGACGGCGCGAACCTGCTTGGGTGCTGTCTGTACGAGCACAGGATCGAGAATCACGGCCCTGAAACGCGCTTTCACATCGCCGCAAGCCATCTTTTGATGCGTCTTTGCGTCGGAGATGAGGGCAAATGACTGTGCTTCGCTGCCTGTACCTGCCGTGGTCGGTACGCCGATAGCAGGCAACATGGGCTTTTTCGCTTTGCCCACGCCCCAGTAATCCTGCATCTGCCCGTCATTCGTAAGGAGGAAGTTGATGCCTTTGGCGCAATCCATGGCGCTGCCGCCGCCGAGGCCGATGATCAAATCGAGCTGCTCACACTCGCGGGCAAACCGGACGCCGGCATCAACCGTCATGGTGGTAGGATTCTCGACTACATCACTGAAGACAAACACATCTATTCCTGCTTGCCGCAGCAAGTCGCTTGCACGCTTCACATGTCCAGCTTGAACGATACCTGGGTCCGTAACCAGCAGAACTCGTTTTGCTTTAAGTTCAGTGGCAAGTTCGCCTATCCTGTTCAGGCTATCCTTGCCAAATATCACACGAATCGTTGGATTGTAGTCAAAAACCATGTATTTATTGTGCTTTGTCATTCACTAATTGAAATGCTCGTTGTCGATATAAATGTTCGAACAGATTGCCTTCATGCGGCTGGTCCCAGCTCACTCTGCTGGTCGGTATCGGACCGAGGTTGAGCCGGTCGACATTAGGCGCCGCCAGGATCTTTTGGATGAAACTCCGGTCTTCGGTCAGGGCCGTAAGCACCAGCGTCTGGCCCATTTTGTTAAGCATCTCGTCCTGAGGCACTTCAACGACACTGGCAAAAGGGAAGAGCAGTTCGGTGTTAGCCAGCGGATGGTCGGGTCGTTCACACCAAATAATAGTTGGTAGCAGAAAGGTGGCGCCATCTACTTCCTTGATGCGTCCGCCATCACGATACTTCGCGGTGACGTCCTCTGCGCCTCCCTGCCGCAATCCGCTGTCGATCAAAGCTGAAATCCGTTGCGCAACCACGGGATTGACGAAGGCTGCCAACTGTGCGTCAGGGTCGTCGATCGCCTTTGCTTCGATTTGAGCCAGCTCTTTGGCGAGTGCTTCTGCCACCTCGCGCCCATTCTTCGTGAGCCAAACACCGGACGCATTCAGACAAGATCTGCCGCTGTTGATAGAAATTGAGTCTACGATGGTCTGTATGAATTGTTGCCAGTTGTCAGCGAGATCCTCGCCGACCATTACCTTACTCCAGCCCGGTCCGTGAATCTGAACACGCTTGTCGTGTTGCCAGGCTTTTACCGTGCTGACATCCCCAAACAGCATAGCGCGGCCACTGCGCAACAAGATCTCCGAGGCGCCCGAATAGTCAGTCGGGTAAAACCCGAAAGCCTGCGGCGGCGCACCGGCGGCAAGAAATGCTTGAATGACACGATACGGCGTCCACGGTTCCTGGCTACCCGGCTTGAGCATCAGCGGTACTTTCAACGGAATGCTCGGTAGCCAGAGCGAGTGTACGCCGGGCGAGTTGTTGGGCAGAATCGCACCAAGTGAGTTTGTTTCACACAAATAGCTAAGAGCGCGCCCCTCCTGCGCGCCCCAGCCGGTAT
>CAZVSL010000072.1:13976-15932 GCA_964629935.1 uncultured Calditrichaceae bacterium
GTATCGATTATGGTGAGATCCAGTCCCCGCGTGAGTCCGCCAATGACTTCTTCCATACGGTTGAGCACATGGTGTATCTTTTCCATATTCTTGCGGCACAGGGCAAGCGGCATGCCGGTAGTTATGGATTGAATTTGTGCGAAATCTTCCGGCGACTGCGTCTGGCCATCGAGCGGAAGGTCTGCGGTCATGAACAGCTCGGCCGCATTCTTACACATGGTCAGCAGCTCATGCACCGGCAATTCATCCAGGCTACGCTTATTCGCTTCAGCAGAAGCAAAGTCTTTGCGAATCAGGCCGCTGTTGGCCAGACTCAGCTCTGCCACCTTGTCACCGGTGCGGAAGTCCTTGACTTCGCTGGTGTTCAGGCTTTTGTACGGTAGTCCTGCTCTTAGAACGGGTATGTGCATCTCATTTCCAAAGTAACTTGCGTCCGTATTTTTTATATGCTTTCAACTCTGCATCTTTCGAGATGAGCGTCAGGTCTCTTATGATAGCCTGCCAAATAAGCATGCGATCAAAAGGATCATGATGCTCCATCTTTTCAAGCTTGTAGAATGATGAAACGTCCTCGATGGAAAGCTCCAAAAGCTTGAATCCCTCTTCCATGAACTCCCTGGGTAGCTCCTCTGGCGTAACACCATTGAGTTCGAGTCTACCAAGCGCATATTTCAATGAGATTTCCCAAAAGGTGGCCGCACTGACAAATATTTCAGTATCGTGATCTTCGATCAATAGCCTTGTCTTTTGTGGCAGTCTTTTTTCATCAAAGAGCGTCCATATAGCAGCATGAGTGTCAAGCAAATAGCTCATGAAGCCAGAAACTCCTCATCACTCATCTTGAAATTCTCCTTAATCCTATATGTTGCCTTCGCCTTCAGTTTTCCGAGTCTTCGTTTTGTTGGCTTCTTGTATTGGTCGAAAGGAATAATGGCAGCTACTTTCTTTTGTCCGCCATTTGAGCTTATGATTATTTCTTCCCCCGCCGCAACCATTTCCAACACTTTTTCAAGATTATTTTTGACTTCATCATATGTCATGTTTTTCATAGCTTTACATCCTGTTTATCAAAACTGACAAATCACGATTTTCTGAGCGAAAATGCAGCAGCAGACCGCTGGCTAATATACCCCAACGACAACTGATTCCTGCAGCGATGAAAGCAATCTCAGATTCCTGACGCCATCCCACGGATACGGCTCGATAGGTTCGGCCCGCTCGCCCTCGTCCCGCTCCAGAAACCGCGGCATGAAGAATTCTTTCGTCAGGGTTGTGAGCATGACGCGGCCGGTCTGGCCATAAGCAACTGTCTTGTCAGGATTATCCGGATCGACAATCTCGAAAATTGCGCGCGGCGATGGCGGATAATAGATGATGGCGTAGTTGTCCGCCGGGTCAAACGGCTTGTGCACCGCCAACCCCATCAGTGTATTGCCATACGTGGGCACGAAATCGATGCCCGGCACCAGCTCCTCCCGGGCAAAACGGTGGAATTGCGCATTCATCTCTGTGCCGCCGCAGAAAATTCCTTTGATGCCCAGCTTCACCAGATTCACCTTTTCACACAGCGCTTCCAGCAGTTTTGGCGTGGTGAACAAACAGTGGATGTTGTCGTGTGCGCGCAAGATGTTCAACGCCTGGCCAATAACGTGCTCTTTGTACAACTCCAGCTCCTGATGGTCAGCGCGCTTGATGAGCTTGTTAACCCAACGCGGATCCAGGTCCACGAAGAAAGCGATGCCGCCGCGATGCTGCGCCAGGTGCTCGATCGCCAGCCGCAACCTCCGCGGTCCGGTAGGTCCCAGCATGAGCCAATCTGCGCCCTTCGGAAATCCCTCATCCGACAGCGTATGGCTGAACAGCTCATAGTCGGTCTGAAAATCTTCGATATTGACACGCGTTTTCGGCACGCCCGTCGAGCCGCCCGCCCCACCGGCGGAACGCTCGAAGGTGGGC
>CAZVSL010000073.1:0-15745 GCA_964629935.1 uncultured Calditrichaceae bacterium
TCTTGCCGGTTCCGGTTGCCGCCGGTTTCATCGCCCTGGCTGGCGGCGCTTTAGGCATAAACGTGACCAGCCCGGACATGATCGGACCCATGGTGGCAGCCAATGTGCTTGGCAAGATCGGCTCCATCGTGGTGTTCGCGGTTCTGTTTTGCTCTCTGGCTTCCAGTATTGACAGTCTGTTGGCAGCCACGGCGGATTTGGTCACAGAGGATGTCTACCGAAAATTGATCAATCCCAGGGTAGGCGACCAGAAGCTTCGTAAGATGTCCGCTGTCATTATTGTGTCGCTTGGATTGTTTACCTGGATGGTTTGCATGCCGAGAATCGGCACGCTGGCAACGGTTCTGTTTTTTGCCGGGCCGCTGGTTGGCAGCACTATCTGGCCCATCGCCAGTGGCCTGTTCTGGAAGAAGGCCAACCCAAACGGCGCGATCTGGGGTATGATTCTTGGCTCGGTGATCGGGCTGTTCGCCTATTTTGAAGTCGGCTGGTATAGCGCGTCCCTGATTGGTGCGGCCGTTTCCATGGTCGTGGTGCTGGCGTTCAGATTTCTGGCCCCGTCAGATTTTAGTTGGAGCGATTTGGATGAAAAGGGCATCCCTAACGCAGGGAATCCGCAGTAGCGATAACAAAGCGAGAAGGTGACGGTATGATTGTCTATTTTTCTGAATTTTTTTTGTACGTGGTCATCGTCGGTTCTTTGCTGTTTTCATGCGTAGCAGTTGTAACGCTTGTTTCATTTCTCATAAAAGATAAGAAAAACAACGAGGTGTGGTAAGATGGATACAACAGTTGAAAAGATAAAGCAGCCGGATATCGAGACACTTGAATCCAATCCACTGGAATCGGGCGGGCTCTATCCCAATCCGGAAAAACTCAATCCTGAAGAACAAATCGATCTGTCGGTCCTGGGCAAACTCAGAGGCCACTCGATCGTATCGGTAAAGCAGCTCGACAAGCAAATGGTGGTCGAGCTCTGCAAGTTTGCGGCGCTGCTCGAGGCTTCAGAGATCGCCCCGCGACATCCTCTGGACGGCAAACTGATCATCACCGCATTTTTTGAGCCCAGTACCAGAACACGCACGTCCTTCGAAAGCGCTGTTCTGCGTCTGGACGGCCGGATCATCAGCATCGCGGATGGCAAGATGACCGGCATGGCCAAAGGAGAATCTCTGGCAGATATCGGTGAGATGTTTAACGCTTACGGTGACCTGCTGGTCATGCGCCACACAGATACAAACTCTGTGCATGAGATTATGGAAACGCTGCGCCTGCCGCTGATCAATGCCGGCAACGGCTCCGGCGAGCACCCGACTCAGGCGCTGGCAGACTGGTATGCGATTCTGAAATGGAATCCGCAGCTCAACGATGCCAAGAACGAGAATGATAGACTGCACCTCGGCATCCTGGGCACGCCCGGCAGCATGCGCGCCGTCAAGAGCTTTTTGTACATGTCGCTCTTATTCAAGGATAGGATCAAAAAGATCTCGATCATTTCCGAAATGGCGGATCCGCTGGGCGCTGACGTGGCCGCGGAACTGGAGCAAGCATCGATTCAATATGAGCTCACCAATGATATCAATACCATCCTGTCAGATCTCGATGTTATCTATATGAATTCCATCGCTTTTCTGGGCGACAGCTACAAATCGCTGGACTCCCGTTTTAAGCTCAACAAAAACAGCAAGCTGAAACCCAATGCAGTCGTGCTGCACCCCCTGGCGCGTCTCGACGAGCTCAGCCCGACGCTGGACGGGACACATCATAATCTCTATTTCACCCAGGCGCACGGTGCAGTTTTCATTCGCCAGGCATTGCTGCTTTCGGTGCTGAATCGCTTTGACCGGCTGCCGGAACAATTTGTCGGTCAGACCTGACACGCAACTCGGGATTCGTTATTCGGAAAGCGCAATTCGGAAATCGAAAATCGGGTTGGCCGGTTGTTACGGGTTGCGAGTTTACGACTTCCAGGGGAGTAACACATTAACACACTAACACATTGAACCGGAGATAAATCAATATGTGCGGTATCGCAGGATTTTGGCAGGCTGACAGCCTTTCACGACAGTCCAAAACCAACATCGAAAAGATGACCTCGGTCTTATACCATCGCGGCCCGGATGGTTATGGCTACCACCTGGATGAGCAAAAAGGACTCGCTATGGGGCACGCGCGGCTTTCCATTATCGACCTGGAGACCGGATCGCAGCCCCTGTTTAACAGCCTCAAAACCCATACGCTGACGGTCAATGGCGAATTCTACGACTACAAGCGCATTCGTGCCGAGCTCATCTGCGATGGCGCCCGCTTTACGACAAAGTCTGACAGCGAAATTGCTCTGCACCTGTACGAGCGCAAGGGCCTGGACTTCATGCATGACCTGCGTGGTGAATTCGGCTTCGCCATGTTCGATGAAGACAATGACCGGCTCATTCTCGCCCGCGACCGCTTCGGCATCAAGCCGCTGTTTTACCATATCAACGGCCAGAACGTTTACTGGGGCTCGGAGGTGAAAGCTGTGCTGAGAAATCCCGACGTGCCGACTCAACTCAGTCCGCAGGCAACGCTGCATCAGCTTATGCATACCATGGTCCCGGGAACAACGGCATTCAAGGATGTACACGCCCTCAAACCGGGACACATACTGGTCATCGAACGCCGGGGCAACAGCCTGGATGTAAAGGATATAAAATACTGGGACCTCGAGTTTCCAAAGCAGGACGAGCGAGGCGAACCCAGGAGTGAAGGCGAGTACATCGAGATCGTGCGCGATGAGCTGTTGCAGGCTGTGCAGCACCGCTTGGAGGCCGATGTGCCGGTGGGCTGCTATCTCTCCGGCGGCATAGATAGTTGCTCCATGCTCGGGCTGGCCTCGGCCGTGCAGCAATCGCCGGTAAAAGCATTCACCATCAGCTTTGACCATGATGCCTATGACGAAGCCGCTATTGCCACGGAGATGGCGCAGCGAGTAAGGGCCGACCAGGAACTGCTCAATTTGAAACATGACGATCTCTACGGCGACAATTATCGGCGCACGGTCTGGCATTCGGAACGAACCTTCTACAATACGCTTGGTGTGGCCAAGTGGTGCATGAGCCGGCGTGTACACGAATGCGGCTACAAAGTCGTGGTCACCGGCGAAGGCTCTGATGAGCTGTTCGGCGGCTACCCGGCCTTCAAACGTGACATGCTGCGGCATGCCACAGATCCGGAATCCGAGGAAGTCAAGGCTTACATTCGGGAGATGGAGAAAACCAACAAGCTGTTTCGCGGCGCCATTCTCTCCGATGACTTCATATCGCATCCGGCCTTCGACAAAGTCTGCGGCTTCACGCCTTCGTGGATTCAACCGTGGATGCAGACATTGCGCATCGCCCAGCCGTTGCTGCATGATGACCTGTTGCATGAACTCAAGGGTTACGATCCCATCGAAGCCATCGCCACGTCCCTGGACGCTAATATGATTCAGGGCCGGCATCCTCTCGATATTGCACAGTACACCTGGAGCAAGACCATGCTCGAGTGCCAGATTCTCAACTGGGGCGGCGACCGCGTGGACATGGCCAACTCCATGGAATCACGCCCGGCCTTTCTCGACCATCACGTCGCAGAGGCAGCCGTACAAATTCCGCCGGCGCTCAGAATCAAAGGCGGCACCGAAAAATGGGTGCTGCGTGAAGCCATGAAAAACATCCTGCCAGAAGTCCTGTACAAACGGCAGAAATTCGCTTTTATGGCGCCCCCCGGACACACAGAAAAGCGCAAGCAGGACGCCCTGCAGGAATTGCTCGACGCCCATCTGAATCCGGACAAAGTCAAAGCCGCCGGTATCTTCGATCAGGAGCGGCTGGCAAACTTTGTGTCAGAGTATCAGGCAGACACGGATCCCACCTCATTGACTCGCAAAGATGCGCTGATTAATCATCTGCTGTGTTTGCAGTTGCTGCATGAGCAGTTTGTGGAGGGGGATGTGGAGGTTGCTTAATCCCCGAGCAATGAGGCCTTTGACATCCTTCGATAAACTCAGGACACGTCCTTTGGCAAGACTTGAAGTCCCAAGACCCAAATCCCAAACTACAAATTAACCCCGTGAGATATATTATCTCATCGGATAATCCCTGACCTTCAAAGGGTTATCTAATCTAACGGGGTTAATCACAAATCCCAATTCAACAGCACCAAACCGCGTGGCAGGACTTTGATTTTGGGCAAGCGTTTCTTCCATCTAAGAAGCCTGGTTATTGAAATTTGGAGGATTGGGATCAAGCAGCTTCAAGAATCATCAGTGTTTCGATGACTGATCCGACGGCAGCTCCGTTTGTTTTCGGATTGTCTCCAAATCTGTGGCCATGGCTTGCGCATCATCTCCCAGCCGGGGTAACGACCTCAGCAGGTCGCCAAGTTTCTCGATAGGCAAACTTGCTTTGGGTGGCGGACACAGCTCAGCGACCATCCCGCCGTGTTACCGTGCCCTTACATAGCAGAGTTTTGAAAAAGGGTACCCTCGCCAGTATCCTGCGCCAGGCAGAGCTGAGCGTTGAGGAATTTCTCAGGCTGCTTTAATAAACAGAGTCGCTTTGACCTTCTTCGCTCACTCTGTTGTGAATCAATCTTTTTGACTACTACGGATTTTGCCACAACTTTTCCTCTATGGTGAAAAGTGTTTTGACGAAATCTGATTGCATCTTGTTTATGAGACCTCTATTTTTTAGCTATGAGTACATCGACAGATGAATGGCTTAAACAATCTAACTATGATTTCGAGACCGCGTCCTTCATGTTCAAAGGGGGAAGATACTTCTACGCCGTTTTTATGTGTCATCTGGCAATCGAGAAACGGCTCAAAGGGCTGTTCGCAGCCAAAATGAATGCAATACCCCCGAAATCCCATAGTCTCATCTATTTTGTGAACAAGCTTGACCTGATTCCACCTGAACCCATTGCCAGGTTTCTGGTTCAGCTCAATCAGGCCAGTGTGACAACCCGGTATCCTGAAAGCCTGACTAATCTCGAAAAGACCTTCACAAAGGCCGTTGTCAGAAAGATCATGCAAAACACCGAGCGAACCATAGAATGGATAAATCAACAGTTCTGAAAATAATCCGCCGCTTCCGTGTCGCCCTTGAAAACGCGGAGGTCGGGGTTGATAGAATCATCCTTTTCGGCTCATGGGCAACCGGCACGGCAGCCGAAGGCAGTGACATAGACCTGGTAGTCATTTCAAGGGACTTTTCCGGCAAAGATCTTTGGCAGCGTAATGAAATTCTGGTTGAGGCGATCTATAATGTGTTCCAGCCAATAGAAGCGGTTGCTCTGACGCCCGAAGAGTGGCAGCGCGGCGAGCGCATGGTGTGCCATTTTGCAAAGAATGGCGAAGATGTGACGTGAACCAGTTGCAGAGGCTGTGGCAGGAGATGGGGAGGTAGCTTGAGGGCATTAACTGTTGTCGCCCGCAGGAATGTACCGGCATTGGGATGATTAGGGTTCTTTGACGGGGAGACTGATGATTCTTGAAGCTGCTTTAATTAATTTCCTGTCAAAAGTCACAAAAGATTGAGCATCTTTTGACTTAGCTAAGTGGATAGCATCCACAAAATCCAATCCCTGCTTATGCCATTGAATCGCGTCAAAAAGCACCATTTGCTCCTGTAATTTGACATTTGGCAATCCAAACAAAGCTTCGAAAGCCGTGGTAATCTCAGACGGCTGAAACTGATACGCATATCGAAGCACCCACTCGCACTCCAGGACCACCGAGGTAGAAATAGCGATGTCCTCCTTTTCAAACATAGCCCTGGCCCTTTTGAACTGCGCCTTATCATCAGCCGTAAGTAGCCGGACCAGGATATTGGTATCCACCGAAATCATTCCTTTTGCTCCATGGCTCCTTTTTGGATTGCGGCTTCCATTTCTTCCAGCGATATAGCTCTACCTGAATATCTCAGAATACCAGCGACTTGCTCGAGAGTAGTCTTCTTGAATGGATGAGAAGGCTTTAGCAATATGCCGTCGCCGGTATCAATTACTGCCAATTCTTGCCCGGCATCCCAATTATACCGAGCTCTTATAGTTTTGGGGATGATGACCTGTCCCTTGCTCGATAGTTTAGTTGTCTGCATATAATCCTCCAGGCTGAGGTAAGATAATAGTAAGACACCTAAAAAGATAGCCAATGGCTTTGTAAAGATCAACAGAAGTTTAGCAACCATCTGCTGTGTTTGCAGTTGTTGCATGAGCAGTTTGTGGAGGGGATGGGGAGGGTTGCTTGAAACAACCTCCTTTTAGTTGAGTACTTGGGTACTCTTATTTTGACAGTAACAAGCATCTCCTGACCCCCGGCAATCTCCAAACAATCCATTTGCAATTTAAGCATTGCTTTTGTTATCTTAGTCCATCCAAAGTAAAGATGGGTTTTAAACTTTCCAATACTAAGTAGTTCAACTTTAATTATCAAAAGAGATGCAAAGAAAAAATCTACTCGTCAACTTGCTTTTTCTCATATTGCGGAACGGCAAGTTTGTCCTGATAAATGTTGCGGTTATTACGGCGTTAAGTCTTGCAATCGCTCTTTTGCTTCCCAAAGAGTATTATTCCTATGCAACCCTACGACTCTCCTCTGATCAGTCTTTTGGTGTGGGATCGATACTTGGCAATTTGCCTAACCTACCATTTCTGGATGAATTGGGATTCAATAGCTCCCAAGCCAAGCTGGACACTTATATCTCAATCCTTGAAAGTAGAACAATCTTGGATAGCATGGTTTATAAGTTTAATTTGCAAGATCGATATGAGAAAAAGTATCGATTCCTTGCTCGAGAAGAGTTTCTTGATAAGTCAGACCGGGAAGGTGACATGCTAACGGATATATTAACCGTTGGCATTTATGATGAAGATCCTGTGCTGGCCAAAGAAATGGTTGAGTATTATGTTTCACTTCTTGACCGCGAAGTCCAAAGACTGTTTAATGAGAATGCACGCAACAATCGCATTTTTGCTGAGCAGCGATTACTCGAAACCAGGGGTGAACTGAAAGCAGCTGAGGACAGTCTCGCTGAGTTTCAGAGAATACAAGGCATTTTTGAACCACAAGAGCAGGTCTTACTGGCGCTAAAGGTTGCATCAGATCTGGAAGCGAGACTCATGGAGGAAGAAATCAAGCTGCGGGTTGCTAAAAAAATGCTCTCATCAGAAAGCGCCGAAGTTAGAAGTCTAGAGTTGAGAATTGCTGAAATCCAAAGCAAGATCAATAGCCTGAAACGAAACGAAAGTGCCAACAATCATGTAGGAGATGAATCTTTTCTGGTTCGATTCGAAAATGTACCTGACCTGGCTTTACAATACTTGCGACTATACCGCAACGTGCAGATCAAGCAAAGAATCCTTGAATTCCTTGTTCCGGTCTATGAAAAAGCTAAGTTGGACGAGGCCAAGAACATTCCATCACTTCTCGTTATTGATGAACCCCAGGTAGCCGAGTATAAAGCCAGACCAAAACGGGCTTACATAGTCATCGGTGGATTTCTTTTCAGTCTCATATTTTGCATTTCCATCATTATGTTTCGTGACTATGTTGGCAGAACCTACGCCAATGCCAATCCGGAACTGCAGGCCAAAATGAAATACATTGCTTCGCGTCTTCCTTCCAAACGTAAAGATAACGACGTTTGAGTCATGCCACCTATGCGTGTTGCACATCCGGAGAAAACCGAGGACTCAAAGACGCTCCTATTTGTCGTTTTGTTCTATCAAACGGCTGTCATTCTTTCATTTTTCTTTCTTCATGAATTGGCCGCTGCAGGGTTGATAATAGCCCTCACCCTTCCTTTGTTGCTATTCCTGCCATTCGAGACATGGATCGGCCTGTTTATCTTTTCCACCTTTGTTTTCTTGAAATTCAAGAGCCGCCAAATATCCGATTTCGCGGCTATTCTTATGGTTGCCGTGTTTATCGGATGGCACATTTCATCTGCAGATGATGACAGATTTCGGATACAGGCTTCTCCAATGTCATTTGCCATTGTATTCTTTCTGCTTACTGTTGGCATTTCACTTATTGATGCAGCACACAAATTCATCGCAATAAAACAATACGCTCGTTACCTTTTTATTTTTGTTGTATACTGGGTACTACACAGTTATTTTGTAAACACTCAGCGTTTTATCACCTGGTTACGACTCTATGTTTATTTCACAATACTGGGGTCTATCACCATGATTGTCGAGTTAATGATCAGCGGGAAACTGAGGGCCTTCGGTTTGTCAGGCTCGCCCTTTAACGACATGCTTGTAGCGGGGTGCATTATAGCCTTCATTTTTCTTATTTTTGATGAACAAGGAAGATTCAAATGGTCGCTAGTCAATCTCTTTTTGCTGGTGTCTTTGTTGATCATCCAAACACGGGCAGCCTGGCTGAGCTTTGTTCTTACGACTTCCTTTCTATCTTTTTTTCTGTTGATCAAGCAAAGAGAAGTGTTCTTGCCAGTATTCAACAGAAGGATAGTACCGATCTTTGTTGGCCTCTCCCTGGTTGTGCTCGCATTTCTTGCAACCAATCCGGAAGTATATACTGGCATTACGCAGCGAGTTGAGCAGTTGGTTGAGACCTCGGAAGCCGAAACCAAGCTAAATTCTCTGTTCACGCGCGCCTTAATCTGGGATACGGCTATCGGTGTATTCAAGGCAAATCCCATCAATGGTGTGGGGATTGACCTTTTCCCCTTTGTTTCAGAGAAGTACTACAATTGTCATCCAATTCTGTACCGCGTATTTGTCGAAGACTTAGATCCCCACTTGTTGCTGTTGACGTTTCTCTGTGAAACGGGTGTAATCGGTACTATTGGATTCATCGTCTTCCTCTTCCGAATGATGCAAATCAGTCTAAGGAATTGCAGGCTATCGACCAGACGCGAAGACAAAGTGGTTAGTTATTCATTGCTTGGGTTTGCCTTTTTTGTCTGTGTCTGCAGTTTATATGCGGGGTCCTGGTTCTACAATCAAAATAGCTATGAGCTCATGTTTTTTCTGGCATTGATAACAGCATTTTATTTTTCTAAGATTCGGAATCAACGCAATTAAGCCTATCTGTGATTGTGCCATGGTCTCGTCAGGATGAGAAAATCAGGGTTTCCTTCTTTGTATCCACCCAGGAATATTCGGTGGCCCGTTATGCCCCACTCTAAGTTGCGTAGATTCTTCAGACAGAGTCCGCCCCAATGAGACCCCCCCTATCCATTCCGCTGAAGAACTTTGGTTATCTACTTTCTGGTACGCTTCTATCCAGAATAATAATGGCAATTGCCTCCGTTTATCTGGCCAGAGTTCTTGGTCCCCATAAATACGGACTTATTAGCTTTTCCCAGGCATTCGTAGTTTACTTTTCCATGTTTACGGACTCGGGGCTCAAGGCTTTGTCTCTGCGAGAACTCGCTGGAGAGCCAATCAACGCAGCTTACCGCGATAATATTTTCACAACCCGCCTGTTTCTTACCCTCGTTTCTCTGACATCATTTGCTCTTGTCATCGCTGTAATAGATTTTGACTCAGAAACGCATGTCACGCTCGCAGTCTTTGGCAGCCTTATTCTCACCAGCGGCCTATCTATCGACTGGCTCTGGATGGCTCGAGAGAAAACCAAAGGTATCTCAATATCTGAATTAATTAAGAGTGTGTTATATGCTACCGCCATTTTTGTAATCATTAGCAGCGACTCGAGTGCTTGGATAATTCCAGCATTTTTGTTTGTGGCCACATCAATCTCGATTGGGTATCTTTATCTGTCTGTAAGAGGAACCGAACTTCTTCCTTCCATTACAAAACAGTTTTCTCCAATTTGGCACACTTTGAAAACAGCCTTTCCTTTAGGCGCCACGCAAGGGTTAATCACCTTATATTATTACCTGGACCAGGTTATGCTTGGTTTTTTTGCAGAAAAGGAGATCGTAGGATTTTATAGCGCGCCTTACAAGATTATCAATCTGGGTGTACTGGGCTTTACGCTGTTCTTGAGTGCATTTGTTCCATTCCTGACCAGACTTTACGACAAAGACGATGACCTTTATTATGAAATCGTTTCACTCATAGGCCGAGCCTTAATCGCAGTTTTGTGGCCAGTCGGTGTTTATCTTACGTTTTTTGCGGAAGAGATTATCGGACTACTATTTGGACCGAGCTACTTTCAAAGTATCCCACTGCTAAAATTATTGCTTTGCAGCTTCGTTCTGATCGGAACCCGGCTGCTATTTGAAAATTATTTTATAATTAGCCGGCAGCTCAACCGTTATCTATTTTTTACCGCGTTCTACTTCTTGATCAACCTGGGTATAAACCTGTGGTTGATACCGAGTTTCCTGGCCACAGGCGCGGCCATCGCAACTGTTCTGGCCGACGCCGTATTTCTCGTTGTACTCATGAAAGTATTGCCGACCCAGCTTTTTTCTAATTATAGAATCTGGTTAACTCTGATAGTGGCAATTTCTGTTGTTACAGCATTTCTAAAAGAATTTTCGTCTCTCAATCCAAAATTTCTGGTAGTGGGCAGCCTTCTTACCTATGGCACTATTATCTATTTCCACTACAATAGACATCGAGATGATTTTAGGAATTTACTCGACAGAGTTAAGAGTGCAGGAATTTACTCGTGACGTGATCGCTTGCCTAAGAAGTCAAGAACAAGGAATTTAAGACAGGCATTGTAGCCTTTAACCCGAGAGAATACAACTTCCTTCTCCTCTCCCTTTACCACAGAGAAAGGGAGCAAAAGTGCAAAGAACAATAAGATCTCCAAGAACATAAGTGCTTTCAAGAGATGGCTTTTCCAGCGTGCATAATGCTTCCTAAAAAAGTACAGCGAACTGCGACACCCGTTATAGATCGGGATGGCACGATTTTTTTTCCAACTACCACCAAGATAATGATAGACCTGACCATCCGGGATGAAATGAACCTTCCAATCTAGTTCCCTTACACGGTAGCATAAATCGGTATCTTCATAATACATATACATTTGCTCGTCGAACCCTTCAAGACGATCAAAAACATCTTTGCGAATCATGAGGCAAGCGCCGGTAACCCAGTCGACTTCTGATGTCGTGGCGTAGTCCCATGAACTTAGCTTGTAAGCGCCGACAATTCTGCTGTTTGGGAAAAAGCGATTTAAGAATGTTCGATAAAAAAACTCCGTCAAGAGATTTGGAAAGATGCCACATGACCGCTGCAAGCTACCATCCGGGTTGAGCAACTTGCAACCAACGACGGCAGTGTTGGAATTTTTCTCCAAAAAATTGAACATACTTTCCACTGCGCCTCGGCAAACAGTGGTATCCGGATTTAGAATCAACAGGTATTTCCCTTTTGCAATTTTGGCTCCGCGGTTGTTGGCTTTACTGAAACCAGCGTTGTCAGCATTTTCAACCAGCATCACTTCTTTGAATTTTTCACGAATGAGCTCGCGACTACCATCAGTTGAGTTATTATCCGAAACAATCACTTCGACATTTGCAGTCACATTCTTCCTAATGGAATTCAGCAGAGGTTCAACAAAATGTTTTTCATTTGTATTAATGATTATTATTGAAATATCCATTTACATTCTCTAATGGTGATATCACAATGTCTATCCGTGCAAAGGAAATGATAGAGGTTAACGTTGCAGCGATTGTCAATAAGACAACTCGGCAGATATGCCAATTCAAGAAACAAGAGATTAAAATATCAAAAAGTACGACAAAATCAACAATGGCTTTGGCTTACTTAGGTTTGACTTCTTAGAATTTCCGAAATGATAGTTTGAAGATGAAATCTCGTTTGCATTTACGCGCTAATCTAGTAACTTCCAAATATCGAGCATTTATTTAAAATGAAGATGAATCTGGAAAGTTGAGAACAATTTGAAGATGAAACAAACGGGGAAGAAGACGCTATTGGTCTGGGGCCACAGCTGCAATCAGCAGGGCGGCGGCGACCAAGACCTTACAAACCTCCTGGAGCATTTTTCACGCAAAGCTGATTTTGCTCTACATGGCACCTTCCCGGCCGGCCCCCGGTTTGAAACAAACACCAGTTATTGTGAAAAGTGGATTGAGCATCGGGGAGGAGCATTTCCAATCCTGTATGAATCATGGCTAAACTACTTTGCTTATCTGCTGTTTGCCGCCAAGCAGGTGCTACACACACGAAAGTTCATCCGGCAAACCAGAGCCGATGCAATACTGTTTTCATCTTCCTCATCTGTAGCTCCTTTCATTTGGAGTCTTACGATACCTACCAAAAGATTCGTAATGGTCCGAGAGGTTATTAGCCCGCGCTGGTTGATGCGTTTAATATTTCGTTTTCTGTACAATAGAGCCGACGCCATATTTACTGTGTCTAATTTCCTCAAGACGCGGATTGAGGAGATTGGCGTGGACGCTCCCATTTTTACGATCTATTCCCTACCTGAAGTCAATCTCAATGGACTCCAAGCCCAGGCAAAAGATAAGTCGAGGTTTAGAATAGCCTGCGTGGGTGGCATTTGCAAAAACAAGGGGCAACATAAACTGATCAAGGCATGTGACATACTTGAGGATCCGGAGAACATTGAACTTCACTTCTTCGGTAAGATACCAACCTACTGGCCGGGTCGACAGTATTATGAAAATCTAAGAAGGTACCAGGAAGAACGAAACCTGGAGTATTCTATTTTCTATCACGGCACGCTTCCTAATGATCAACTGCTAAACCAGCTATCTGGTTTCGACCTGATCGCAATCCCATCGGACAACGAAGGATTGAGTCTTGTGTTGCTTGAGGCAATCTTACTGAAAGTTCCCGTAATAGCGTCGCGTATCGGTGAGATACAATATATCATTGAAGACGAAGTGAATGGGCTACTTTTTGAACCACATGATATCAATGCTATTGCAAAATGTATCGACCGAATGAGGCGTAATCAAGAATTGTATGACCGAATCAAAGACAATCTTGGTGTGCTGCCTGTGCATCTTGGCTCAAATGAACAGAATCTGGCAGAATTACTGTCAATAATCGAAGGAAAATTAGCATGAATTAGTCGCAGATATCACAGTCTTTGAAAGAAATATTCCTAGATAGCTTAGCTAGCGACTAACAGAAAGCATCTTTTATCGATCATCGGAGATCGGTCCAATGGGTTCCATCAAACAAAATCCATTTGCGCATTTTGTGTATCTTGTGTACTTTGAAAAGAAGCGTGATTCACCAATCGTAGACTTCACTCTG
Source organism: uncultured Calditrichaceae bacterium (assembly GCA_964629935.1). Lineage (GTDB taxonomy): Bacteria > Zhuqueibacterota > Zhuqueibacteria > Oceanimicrobiales > Oceanimicrobiaceae > CAZVSL01. Next base: position 13,234 of record CAZVSL010000073.1, read on the forward strand.
CTCATCAGGCATGCACATCGTCATAGACGCTCATTTAGCCGTGCGAGAAATCGACGGCGTGGCCAGGTATCTTATCGGATTGTTACAAGAGCTGCCAAAGCTCGATGCAAAGATCGCATACACAATCCTCTGCCTTCCGGACCGTAAGTCGGGCATCCCGGCGGATATTTTTTCGCCCGAAAACGTAACCAAAGTGCAAATCGATCTCATGGGCCCTTCACCGAAGCAACATGTGATGATTCCACCTCTGTTGCGAGAACTGAAAGCCGACCTGTATCATCATCCGCAATATGATTTGCCGTTTGGACTTAGCCTGCCAACGGTGGCAACAATTCACGACTTGAAATATATCTATTATCCGCAGTATCTGTCGCGGCGTAGCAGACTCAAAAGCTTTTATATCAAGAGGTCATTGCGCTACACGCTGGCGCATGCCACGCACGTGATTGCTGTTTCGGAGCACACGCACAGGGATATCAAGCGCTTTGCCAAAAGACCGATAAGGAATGTGACAGTGGTTCATCACGGCGTCAACTCAGACACGGGCAAGGCACCGGCTGCCGGAAATTTTACCCTTGACTCCCAGCGGGATTTTGTTTTATTCGTAGGCACACGCAGACCGCATAAAAACATCGAAGGTTTAATTCGGGCGCTCGAGCGGCTGCGTACAAAACACAATTGCGAGATAGACCTGGTGGTGGCAGGCAAAGCTTATTCGGAATATAAAAGACCTGAAAATCTGGTACAGCAGCTTGGCTTGGCGGATCGGGTGCATTTCCTGGATTTTGTCGCGGATGACGCGCTGCCGTCGCTATATCATGCTGCACGAATTGTAGCGTTGCCATCATTCTATGAAGGCTTTGGTTTTCCGGTGTTGGAGGCGATGGTGCATGGCAAACCATTTGTAGGCTCGAATGTCAGCTCCATACCAGAGGTGGTTGGCGATGCCGGACTGCTGTTCGATCCTAACCAGCCAGACGAAATTGCTGAAAAAATTGTCCGAATTCTGTCTGATAATCAGCTCGAAGAGGACCTTCGCAAAAGAGCTTTGCAGCGGGCAAGATTGTTCTCCTGGCAAAGCGTGGCAGAAAAAACTCTGCAAGTCTATCTCGATGCTTACGCTGCATTCGATGCCTAACACGCCTGACAACCCTCGTACTGCAACTGGTCGGCGTAAGTTTAAGGTGACTGTTTGAAATCACGCAAAACGAAAATCCTACACATCATCACGAATTTGCCGGTAGGGGGCGCCCAGGACAACACACTCCTGACAGTCGAAAGACTGAACCGCAGCCGCTACGATGTAACCTTGATGTGTGCGGAGGAAGGCGACTGGGTCAGCCGCGCACGCGCCATTCCGCAGCTCAACCTCGTATTTGTAAATGAACTCAAACGCAAAATCCATCCAATTGCTGATCTCATAGCGCAGTACAAGGTTTTCAGACTTATCAAGCGCGAGCAGTACGATATTGTGCACACCCACAGCTCCAAGCCGGGATTTGTAGGCCGCATTGCAGCCAGACTGGCAGGCGTCCCCATCGTCATTCACACCATCCACGGCTTCCCGTTCAATGATTTTATGCCGGCGCCCATGCGCAGGACCTTTATTATGATCGAACGCTATCTTTCCGGACTTTCAGACATGTTGGTCACGGTCTCGAAACTGAATCGTGACAAAGCGCTCAAACTCCGGTTCGCCCCGCCTTCGAGATTTCGCAATATATATAGCGGCATCGATTTCAGCCGCTTCGATATCGAGGTCGACATCAAGGCAAAAAGACGAGAGCTGGGCCTGGGTGACAATGAAAAGATCGTGGGCATGGTTGGCCGCCTGTCAGAGCAAAAATCACCACTGGATTTCGTGCGCGCCATACCCGAAGTCCTCAAAACCAGAAATGATGTTACGTTCGTTCTGATCGGTGATGGCGAGCTACGACAAAAGACAATTGCATTTGCACGGCGCCTGGGCGTCGACTCAAAGCTGAAAGTCCTGGGGTTTCGCGATGATATTCCGCAATTGCTCCGAATATTGGATGTCTTCGTACTGACTTCTTTGTGGGAGGGTCTCGGGCGCTCTTTGACCGAGGCGATGTACACAGGCAGACCGGTGGTGGCTACCAACGTCGAAGGCGTCCCTGAGTTGGTAGAAGACGGTCGCACAGGCATTTTGGCGGAACCACAGGATATTCAGGCAATCGCTGATGGCATCGTTCACCTGTTGCAGCATCCCGATGAGGCAAAGCAAATGGGACGGGCAGCAGCAGCTCAAATCAACGAGCGATTTCAGGCTGACACCATGGTGCGCAGAATCGATGAACTCTATCAAGAACTGCTGGCTGCAAAAAACTTGAACGTGATTGCATACGGAAGAGCTGGTGCGAAAAAGCGGGCAGCGACCCAACGGCAGCTCAGCCAAGGCTCCTGAACCGCTCACGAATCATCAGCACGTCTTCCAAATCTTTGGCTCTGCCACCGGCTTGCCCTTACATCGCAAATAGCTCGGCTTTCAGAA